>JBLNDH010000053.1:0-8023 GCA_050261455.1 Bacillota bacterium | reverse complement strand
TGGAGTCATCGGGCAAGCTGGCGGCGGACGTGGCGAAGCAGGTGAGCGACTGGCCGCTCGGGGCGATTTTGTATACGGACGTGGCAAAGGATGGGATGCTGACGGGGCCGAATTTCGACCAGACGCGCAAGCTGGCGGAGGCGGGAAAGGTGCCGGTGATCGCCAGCGGCGGAGTGGGAAGCATCGAGCATATTCGGCGGCTGACAAATATGCCGGTGTGGGGCGTGATTGTGGGGAGAAGCTTGTACGAAGGAAAGGTGGATTTGAGAGAGGCGATCAGAGTGGCGGGAGCATAAGGAGGGATGACGAAATCCGAAGGCCGACTTCCGATCAAGTCCGAATGACGAAGCGGGCGTGTGGGCTTATTGGGGAACTTCGGAGAGGCCTTCGGCGCGGGTGTGCCAGCCAGGGGTGAAGATTTGGGTGAGGGCGAGGCGGCGGCGGGTTTTGACTTGGGGCTTGGGTTTGGGTTGGGTTTGGCGGGGGAGGAGGAAATGGCCCAGGACAATGCCGAAAGCCAGGGGGATGAACTTGCGGATGGTGCTGGTGGATGAGGCGGCGGCTGGGGTTGGTTCGTGTCGGACGAGGGGGGTGGGAACCGCATACTCCTTGGCGGGGCTATAGGCTGCTGAAGGAGCGGGTTGGCGGGGTTGAGATTGGGGTTGTGGCTGAGCGCCGGGGGCGGATTGGGGTTGGACGCCTCTGCCGTAGCCAGCGGCGTAGACCTGAGTGAATTCGGCCCCGATGTAGAGAATCTGGGCAGAGTAGTAAATCCAGACGAGCAGAGCGACGAGTGATCCCGCGGCGCCGTAGACGGAGCCGACGCTACCGCGGGCGAGATAGAGGCCTATCAGGTATCGACCGATGGCGAAGAGGATGGCGGTGACCGCGGCGCCGATCCAGACATCGCTCCAGTGGATCTCGGCATCGGGGAGCCATTTGAAGAGCATGGCAAAGAGGAGGAAAAAGATCACCAGGGAGACAAGCTGGTTGACGATCTGGGCGCCGACGCCGGTGCCGATGATCGAAGACATGCCGGTGAGAATGGTGCTGAGGATAACAGAGGCGATCAGCAACGCGGCGATGCCGAGGATCATGAGGAAGGAAAGAAAGCGGCTGCGGATCAGGCCCCAGATGCCAGTGGAGCGTGAGGGCACGCCCCAGATCGTGTTGAGGGCGTCTTGAAGTTCGCCGAAGAGGCTGGTGGCACCAATGAGGAGGATGATGATGCTGATGAGGGTGGCGATGACGCCGCCGCCGCCTCGACTGGCGCCGCCGATGAGCGCCTGGATGGTGGTTGCGAGATTGCCGCCGACGGCATTCTGGAGTTGCCTCTGCAATTCGCCGCTGGCGGCCTTTTCCCCTAGAACGAAGCCGGCCACAGCGACGGCGATGACCAGCAGGGGGGCGAGGGAGAAAAGGGCGTAATAGGCCAAAGAGGCGGATAGACGGGGGATGCGGTCTTCCGAGTACTCGGAAAAGGTCTGCGTGGTGAGGTTCCAGGCGGAGTTAAAGGCCATAGGGCATCTCCTGAAGGTTCCGATAATTCGGGCTTTGCAAGGGTTGTGCCGGAGCAGATAAGCAGACTAAGGGGTTTACGGCCGGATGGCCGATCGATACAATAGTTGAGGTATTTGTTCACGTCGGTGTTCTGTCCGTCTCGCCGTCAGGTAAGGATTTATGACAGATCCGGGCGACCGCAATCGTGGTTTCACGATGGTTGAGCTGGTGGTGGTGGTGGGGATCATCGCCATATTGATGGCGATGTTGTTGCCGAGCCTGACGATCGCGCGGATGCAAGCCAGCCGGGCCAAGTGCCTGAACAATGTGCGACAAATCGGGCTGGGAATTGCCGTCTATGTCCATGACAACAAGGATCTGCCGCCGGCCGAGCCCTTGCCGCAGTATCTGCCCCTGAAGGTTTACGCCCCGGTGTTTTATGCCGAGCGAAAAGCGGGATTGCTGGCGCTGAAGCAGAGCAGCGGATTTGACCGGTTCTATTTGTCGTGTCCCTCGGGGTGGGCCAGTGGTGGGGATCGAAGCTACTACGAAGGAAAAGGCCTGAGCTCGACGGGATCGGCGTACATGGACTATGCGTACTGGGGCGGGCGGTACCCAACGGGAAAAGAGTACGACGTTCGGGCGGCTTCGTTTACCTATCGCATTCAGGAAAAGGGGACGAAGATCCTGGTGACGGACATTGTGGCCGAGCAGGGTGGAGGGCATGCCGAGGTGTTGCGGATGGTGAAAACCGGCAATCACCCGGCGAACCACAGTGGGCCGGCGCAGATGGTGCAAATGACGGATGGACAAGGGAATCTGTTGCCGACGAAGAATCTGATGCGATCGACGGGGGCGTCGGTGCTGTTCTCGGATTTCCATGCGGTGTGGTTTCCCGCCAGCAAGTTGACACAGCAGACCTCGGGCCTGTGCTATCCGCCGCCGGATCAGTGGCGGTGAGGAAGTGGATAGTGGGTAGGGGATAGTGGGTAGTAGTCGGGTGGGGGGGAACTGCGGCCTGCCAGACTTTCAACTGATTTTGCAACAGCTTTCTGCGGGTGCCATGGCCACGCCCTCGGCAACCCACCGATCATCCACGGCGGTCTCCGCGTGGCCATGCTCCAGAGGATTCGATCTGCAGGAAGCACTTCTGACGCATGCCCACGCCGGCCGGTGGATTCGTTGGCGAAGGTGAGCGGAACTGGCGGCCGCCGTGGGCATGGCACCCAAGTTTGCCGTTGCGAATTACGCATTACGAATCACGCCCTTACATCCCCAACCGCTCTTTCCACGCTTTGAGCTGATCCTGCAATGGCTTGCCGCCGGCGGCGCCGGCGCTGCGGTAGCGGTTGACCACGTTGCGGGCGCCCAGGGCGTCGAAGACGTCGGGGCCAATCTGGGAGGCATCGGCGTTCTTGGATTTGGCGGCCGCGATGAAGTCTTCGACTTTGAGCTGCGTCAGGGCGTGTTTGCCTTCCTTTTCGCAGCGGGCGACGAGGGAGCCGACGATCTGGTGGGCGGTGCGGAAGGGGATGCCCTTGGTGACGAAATACTCGGCCAGGCTCGTGGCGTCGAGGAAGCCACGTTCGAGGGTGGGCTCGATGTTCTCCTTAATATAATTGGCGGAGGAGACGATGGCGGCGGCCATGGTGAGGCAGGACGTGACGGTGTCGTAGGCGCGGAAGACGATGCGTTTATCTTCCTGGAGGTCGCGGTTGTATCCGATGGGCAGGCCCTTGAGGATGGTCATCAAAGCGACGAGGTCGCCGTAGACGCAGCCGCAGCGGCCACGGATCAGCTCGAGCATGTCGGGGTTCCGCTTCTGGGGCATCATGGAGGAGCCGGTGGTGTAACGATCGGCGATCTTCACAAAAGAGAACTCGGTGGTCGAGTAGATGATCCACTGCTCGGCCCAGCGAGAGAGGATCATGGCGATTCGAGTGAGCCAGTATACAAAGTCGAGGGCCTCGTCGCGAGTTGCGGTATGTGCGATACTGCTCTCTGGCACATCTAGGTAAGTGGGGCCGTAGATGTGTCGGTAGAACTTGTATTGTGGATCTCGCTCCTCAAGATCATCTGATGTGAGTTCTGGATGCGCTTGCTC
Organism: Bacillota bacterium; assembly: GCA_050261455.1. Classification (GTDB taxonomy): domain Bacteria; phylum Planctomycetota; class Phycisphaerae; order Tepidisphaerales; family Tepidisphaeraceae; genus JAPLNB01. The sequence goes on along the minus strand of JBLNDH010000053.1, from coordinate 4,419 downwards.
CTGCTCACGAAGATACGAGTCTTTAAGTTCGTACAAACGGTCAACACGGGGAGCTTGCAGCGCAAAGTTCACAAGGTCTGGATGCGATTGCCACATCTCGATGTAAAGTGAGGATTCCCGAGGATCGATCGGGAGTGATGTGCCCGCAATCGCGCCACTTCCAAGCGGCATGGGCATGCGAGATGCGATGAGCCCTCCGAATCCAACAACCCTGAGGTTGTTCAGCAGGTACACCCAAGCCAGTGGTTCTGCCGCGGCGCAGATCGGCTGTGCTCGCTGCAGATGAGTGTAAGACGGCATGACAACATCCACGCTGCGGCTCGCAAGGTCAACGAAAGCTCTGCATATGTCCACCAGTTGCGTCTCAATGTGTTTGTTGTGATCTCGCAGCCACAAGAGTAGATCTAGCGCGACCTGATCATTACGCGACCGGGCGGTGTGCAGCCGTCGGCCGGGTTCGCCGATGCGTTCGATCAGGGCCGCCTCGATGACCATGTGGATGTCTTCGAGGGATTCGTCGAAGGTGAAGCGGCCGGCTTCGATGTCGGCTTCGATGCTCTCGAGGCCCTGGATGATGGCGTCGCGGTCGGCGTCGGTGATCAGGCCCACCTTGGCGAGCATCGTGGCGTGGGCGATGGAGCCGGCGATGTCCTGCTTGTACATCCGGCGGTCATAGGAGATCGATTCCACAAACGACTGAGCGAGCTTGTCGGTGGCTTCGCTGATGCGAGCCTGCCAGGATTTTTCATTGGACATAGGCGGGGTATTGTAAGAGAAAACGAGGTAACCACGAAGGGCCACGAAGATACACGAAGTAAGGGGTATTCCGTAAGGAAGATCGCGTGGGGTATAGATGGGGGCATGCGGGCGCCGATGAGCGATCAGCCTCTGGTCCAGTTGTTCTGGTTGTTCGTGCTGGCTATTCCGGTGGCGTGCGCGGCGTGGACAGTGACGCATGAAGAGGTGTTCCGGGAGCCGAGAGAGTATTGCGTTCACCGGAGCCAGGCGGGGCAGAAGGTGTGGGAACGGAAGTTCTTCTACCTGTTTACCTGTGAATACTGCTTCAGCCATTACGTCACGCTCTTCTTCATCCTCCTGACGGGGTATCGGCTGTTGCTGGACGACTGGCGAGGGTACCTGCTGAGCTTCTTCGCCGTGGTGTGGGTGGCGAATATCTACATGAGTCTGTTTTCACGCCTGCGTGTGGACATCACCAGCGAGCGGGTGGAGGTGAAACACAAGGAGAAGGTGATGGAGAAGCTGCAAGGAGAGATCGAGGAGAAGAGCGAAGCAGCGACGAAGCGACCGAGCGACTAGGCGACGAAAGGGAGTGGTTGAGGGGTGGGAGTGGGGGGGATAAGATGGAATCTCTTGGTGGTTTAACCCATAGGATTAGGCACGGATGCACCAGACGAAGCGATGGATTCTTGCGCCTTCATCGGAGGCGGCCGAGCAACTGGCGATGGGCTTGAAGACCTCGTCGGTGATTGCACAGATGTTGGTCAATCGTGGGATCAGTGACGTGGAGGAAGGTCGCCGGTTTCTTACGCCAAGCCTGATGCATCTGCATGAGCCGGGGGAGATGGCGGGCGTCCAGCGGGCTGCGGAGCGGATTGTGCAGGCGATCGGCGCGGGGGAGCGGATCGTGATCTATGGGGACTACGACGTCGATGGGATCACGGCGACGTCGATCCTGTGGCATGCGATCAAGCTGCTGGGGGGGCAGGTGGAGTATTACATCCCGCACCGGCTGGAAGAGGGGTATGGGATGAACATGGAGGCGATGGGATCGATCTGCGATGGGGGGGCCAAGCTGATTGTGAGTGTGGACTGCGGGATCACAGCCTTGGAAGAGGCGAAGCTGGCACGCGAGCGGGGGGTGGATCTGATTATCACGGATCACCATGAGCCGGCGGCGACGTTGCCGGAGTGCTATGCGGTGGTGCATCCGCGGATTGGGGAGGGCGGAGGTCCCGGTACCTATCCGAATCCGTACCTGTGTGGTGCTGGAGCGGCGTTCAAGCTGGCGTGGGCGGTGGGGCAGGCGCAGGCGGGGTGGGGGAGGGTTGGTGAGGCGTACAAGCGGTTCCTGGTGGAGGCGACGGGGCTGGCGGCGTTGGGGACGATTGCCGACGTGGTGCCGCTGGTGGGGGAGAATCGGACCTTGGCGCGATTTGGGCTTGGGGGGCTAAAACAAAGCCAATTGGTGGGGATCAAGGCTTTGATTGAGTCGGCGGGGTTGACCGGGCAGAAGCTGGATAGCTACCACGTGGGGTTTTTATTGGCCCCGCGGCTGAATGCCTGTGGGCGGATGGGGCATGCGCGGCAGGCGGTGGAGATGCTGACCAGCGCCGATGAGGCCAAGGCGCGGGAGATCGCGGCTTATCTGGAACTGCAGAATCGAAGCCGACAGGATATGGAGCGGCGCATCCTGGACGAGGCGATGGGGCAGGTGGAGAAACTGGGACTGGACAAGGACGATTGCCGGGGGATCGTGCTGGCCGGGGAAGGATGGCATGCGGGGGTCATTGGGATCGTGGCGTCCCGGATTGTAAACCGGTTGAACCGCCCGACGGTGCTGGTGGCGACGAACAATGGGCATGGGCAGGGAAGTGGGCGGTCGATCCCCGGGTTTCACCTGGCCAAGGCATTACAGGCGTGTCGGGAGTACCTGGAGGGATGCGGGGGGCATGAGATGGCGGCGGGGCTGCGGCTGGAGACGCCGAAATTCGAATCATTTCGGGATGCGTTCTATTCGTATGCGAGCAACGCGATATCCCCGGAGATGTTGTTGCCGGTGTTGCATCTGGACTGTGTGGCGGAGCTGCGGCAGGTGACGGCGGGATTGGTGGCGGATCTGCAGCGATTGGGGCCGTTCGGGACGGGGAATCGGAAGCCCTTGCTGTGCTGCGAGAGTTTGGAGATTGTGTGCGAGCCCCGGCGGGTGGGCCGGAATGGGGATCACCTCCAGATGCTAGTTCGGCAGGGCGGGACGACGATGAAGTGCATCGGGTTTCACTTGGGGGACCTGTTTGATCGGGTAAAACGGGGGGTTCGGGTGGATTTGGCAGCGGAGCCCATGATCAGCGAGTTCAATGGACGACAGAGCGTCGAACTGGAAGTGAAAGACGTCCGTTTTGTCTGATCTCCAGTTGGGCGAGGTGTTGCGAGGGCGGCAGAGGGCAGTCAGCGTATTTTATTCAAAGCCCCCAAATTCACCGCGAAGATGGGTGATGGGCGGGGACATTGCGGGCTTGTGTTAAGTTAAAAGGGTTATTGCGTTAGGTGGCTCGGCGATCGGACGGTTTTGTGCGAGTGCAAAGGGGATTCTGAAATGCGAGTCACGTGTGGGCATGCAGCGGCGGGGATGGCGATAACTCGCTTTCGGACCTTGTGTACTGCCAAGGGGAACCAGTCGTTTTTGGCAAGAGAGTGACAACCCGGGAATTTACTGCTCCCCGCTTGCTTTTCGCTGATCACGTGGCAAAATCGATCTTATCGAGGGTACGTATCTCTGGCCTAGCCAGGGATCGTAAATCGAATTTGTATTTCGCACACGCGAAATCGGAGGAAGTTGCTCGATTTCGGAAGCTTTGGGCTAATTTGCAGAAACCGTAAATCCCGTCAGGGCTGAGTGTGCGCCTGCGATGGTGTTGACCATTTCGCCATTGCGGCGCGAGTGAGGCTTGGTCCTGAAGGCTGGAGGGCCGCTATGTCTCTGCGAAGAGGGCTGTTCTCGTCTGGACTCAATTCTCATTCAGGTCCCATGGGCCCATGCCATCGGGACCGCCTCTCCGGCGGCGCTTTGCGGGGCAGAAAGCGACGACTGTATCACTGGTGACAATAAGGCGTTTAGTACTTCAATAATTGTAGTAGCAACCACGATTTATGCATCATTTCCTCTTTAGGAGCAAGGGAACGCACATGGGTAACGCACATCGAATCGAGTCTGCATCGTTGCATAGTGAGAAGCGTAACAGGACGCTGCGCGGCGTCTGCGAGAAGGTTGTTCGAGCCTGCCGGATGGGGCTTGAATCTCTGGAAAGTCGGCAGCTGTTGTCCTTGCCGGCTGGTTGGGAGAGCAAGGACATTCAACCGGCGAACACCGCGATGTTGGCCGGTTCCTCGAACTTCGCGGACGACATGTTCGCGGTGCGTGGCAGCGGTGGCGACATCTGGGGCCAGAGCGACATGTTCCAGTACGCCTTCCAGAGCCAGCAGCTCGAGGGCGATGGCGAGATCATCGCTTACATATCCTCGTTTACGGGCGTCACTCCCGAAAATGCCGCTCAGAACGATTGGGCGAAGGCGGGCGTGATGTTCCGCTCCACGCTAGATGCCAACAGCTCGCATGCATCCGCGGTGATTTCGTCTAAGAATGGTGCTCAGTTGTTGGGCCGCAGCGGAATGGGCGGCGAC
>JBLNDH010000052.1:0-8098 GCA_050261455.1 Bacillota bacterium | reverse complement strand
GCCCGGTACTCCGGGAGAGGGTCGGGGTGAGGGTTCCGCGCAATCGATCCCCCCAACTGATCCATCCGACATCCCAATAACGCTCCGGGAACTTGTTCCCTGGGTTTTCTTCTCCACCAAGCTCCCTCCTCTGCCCCAATCGAGCTCCCATGTCTACAAGCCCAGGGATTTATCCCTGGGTCCGCTCAATTGACAATTGAAAATTGCCAATTAAATGCGAATACCCTCCTCCGCCGTTCACTCCCCGCCCGTGCTTGCCCTTCGCGGACCCAATTCCGCCGATTTGCCACGTTTCACGAGAAGAAACGTCCTGGTCAAGAGAATAAGTCTTCCCGGCGCACAGGGCAACCGCCGGGCCCGTCAACATGCCCGGAAAGAAGTTGCCTCCGTTTCCTCTGTTACCCAGCCTCCGTGGCTGACCTTACTTGCGGTGCTGCTTGTAGTAATTGATCAGCCCGTTTGTCGATGAATCGTGCGAAGTCACCGGCCCCGCGCTGTCCAGTTCCGGCAGGATCCGGTTGGCCAACTGCTTGCCCAACTCCACGCCCCATTGGTCGAAGGAGTTGATGTTCCAGAGGATCCCCTGGGTGAAGATCTTGTGCTCGTACATCGCAATCAACGACCCCAGCGTCCGCGGCGTGAGCTTCTGAACTAGGATCGAGTTGGTCGGCCGGTTGCCGGGGAAAACCTTGTGCGGCAGCAGTTGCTCGATCTTCTCCGGGCTCTTGCCCTCTTTGGCCAATTCCGCCCGCACTTCCTCAGCCGTCTTGCCCTTCATCAACGCCTCGGTCTGGGCGAAGAAGTTGGACAGCAGCAGCGTATGATGCCGGCCGGCCGGGTTGTGCGTCTCGATGGCAGCGATGAAGTCGCAGGGAATCAGCTTCGTGCCCTGGTGAATCAACTGATAGAACGCATGCTGCCCATTGGTCCCCGGCTCGCCCCAGATGATCGGGCCGGTCTGGTAGTCCACCGGTTGGTTGTCGCGGGTGATGTACTTGCCATTGCTCTCCATGTCTCCCTGCTGGAAGTACGCCGCAAAGCGATGCATGTACTGGTCGTAGGGAAGAATCGCCTGGCTCTGGGCATCCCAGAAGTTGTTGTACCAGACCCCCAGCAAAGCCAGGATCACCGGCAGATTCTGCTGGAACGGGGCGCTGCGGAAGTGCTCATCCATCTCATGCGCACCTTGGAGCAGTTCTTCGAAGTTGTCCATCCCCAGCGACAACGCGATGGACAAACCGATCGCGGACCACAACGAATATCGGCCGCCGACCCAGTCCCAGAATTCGAACATATTCGCCGGATCGATCCCGAAGGCGATCACCTTCTCCCTTGCCGTCGAAACCGCTACGAAGTGCTTGGCGATAGCCGGGGCCGATGCCCCCGAAAGCAGGAACCAATCCCGGGCAGTCTTGGCGTTCGCCATCGTCTCCTGCGTGGTAAACGTCTTCGAGGCGATGATGAACAGCGTGGTCGCCGGATTCAAATGGCGCAGAGTCTCGGCAATGTGCGTCCCATCCACGTTCGACACAAAATGGACATGCAGCTTGGGGCTCGCGTATGGCTTCAGGGCTTCGGTCACCATGACCGGGCCCAGGTCCGACCCGCCGATGCCAATATTGACCACGTCGGTAATGGGCAGACCGGTGTAGCCAGTCCATTGCCCGCTGCGAACACGCTCAACAAACGACCGCATCTGCTGCAGCACGCGATTGACTCCCGGCATCACATCCTTCCCATCCACCAGGATCGACCGGTTGGAGCGGTTGCGAAGAGCAATGTGCAGGACGGCCCGGTTCTCCGTGAAGTTGATCTTCTGCCCGGAGAACATCCGTTCAATCCACCCCTTCAGACCCGCCTGCTCCGCCAATTGCAGCAGCAGCCGAAGGGTTTCATCGGTAATGCGGTTCTTGGAATAGTCCAGGAGCAGATCGTTAAAGGTCAGCGAGTACTTCTGGAATCGGTTGGGGTCGCTCGCGAACAACTGACGCATCGGGGTAGAAGCGAGCTGTTGCTGATTTGCCTGAAGGGCCTTCCAGGCCGGGGAGTTGGTCAATTGACTCATGGTCTTATCCTTCCTTGTACGAATTTCCCTGTTAAAGGCTGAAAAGGTAAGCCATTACGCCCCCAATGACAACCGGCTTAACGTACCCGCCGTCCTCCCCGTTGCGCTTTGGCCGAAAATCCAAAAAACTTTTCTCGATTTTCCCAAGAAAAACCCCACCTCCCCAAAATCCGTTGCGCCCCAACCCCCTTTTCCGCGCAACACCCCCGTCTTTATAGAGGAGATACTATGCGCGTATGGTTCGTCCTATCCCTGCTTCTTCCTCCCCTCGCCCCCACCCTCCCTGCGCACTCACTCCGTCCCCTCCTTCCCCTTCCTTCCCTTCGTCGCTCTCCCCACCAAGCAACCCCTTACGCATCACGCATTTACGCATTACGCCCCGGTGGCTCCAGGTGGCTCTCGGTGGCTTCAGGGAGGCTCCCGGTGGCTCCGGGAGGCTCCCCGTGTGCTCAGAACGGTCTGCCAGCGTATCCCAGGTGTGTACAAAAAGAGACATCCACGGCACCAAGCCGTGGATGTCTGCGAATTCTTTGGCGGAGGGATTAGACGTTCTCGGGGGTGGGGTGGACCCACGGGGCGCGGTACGGCCGGGTCAGCAGGCGATTGGCTTCCTCGTCCCCGACTACCTCCTGCTTCGCGGCGTCCCAGGTGAACGATCGGCCAAGCTTCATGGACAGGTTGGCCATAATGCAACTGGCCGTCGAAATGTACCCTTCCTCGACGTCCGCCACCGGCCGACCCCGATTGGCCATGCAGTTGAGCAGGTCCTTCATATGACCCCGAATGGCGGAGGCAACGTGACGTTCCAGATCCCGTTCGGTCTTATCTTCAGGATACTTCTCGTATTCGAAGAGGGCTTCGCCACTGATGGTCGGCTCGTTCTTGCCCATGGGGATGAAGTCGAAGCCATTGACGCTGGCCTTGAGCGTGCCCTTGTCGCCGTAGAGGAACGCCGCCCAGGGGTACTTGGGATCGGGGGAAGAGCCCCAGGTGCGATGGGTCCAGACGACCTTGACGTTGTCGAAGTCGAAGGCCGCTTCCTGGGTGTCGGAGATATTCGCCTTGGAGTTCTTCTGGATCAGGATGCCACCGGTGGAGGAGATGCGTTTCGGCCAGCCCAGGCCGAGCATCCAGCGGACCATATCGAGCATGTGCACGCACATATCGCCGACGATGCCGTTGCCGTACTCCATAAACGCACGCCAGCCGCGGGGATGGGCGATGGGCGTGTAGGGGCGGAGGGGCGCCGGGCCGGTCCACATGTCCCAGTCCAGGTTTGCCGGCGGGTTGGTGTCGGGCGGATTGCTGCCATTGCGCATGTGGTAGTAGCAGCAGATCTCGGCATAAGCGACATTGCCGAGAAGCCCCGGCTTGATGACCTTGTTGATGGCGTCGATCAGGTGCGGAGTGCTGCGCCGCTGCGTGCCGATCTGCACGACGCGCTTGTACTTGCGGGCGGCAGCGAGGATCGCCTTGCCTTCCGTGACATCGACGCTGATCGGCTTCTGGAGATACAGGTCCGCCCCGGCCTTCATGGCTTCGATGGCGGTCAGGGCATGCCAGTGATCGGGGGTGGCCACTTCCACCAGGTCCAGGTCCTTCTCCTTCAGCATCTCGCGGTAGTCGGTGTAAGTGCGGGGTTTCTTCTTGGAGGCTTGGCGGGAGGCGAAGATGTCGGCGGCCTCGGCGAGCATCCGTTTATCGACATCGCAGAGGGAGACGATTTCGACGGGGGCGATCTGGATCAGGCGGAGCAGGTCGCACTTGCCATACCAACCACTGCCGATGAGACCCACGCGGAGCGGTTTCTGGTCCGCGGCGCCGGCGACGTATCCACCCAGGGCGGACATGGCCAGTCCGGCGGCGGTAGCTTTCAGGAATTCTCGGCGGTTCATGCCAATCCTCCAGAGAAGTTAGGTGAAGAAGATTGCGATTAGATGGAAAAAGTGTAACCGAGGGGGGAGGGGTTGGCTAGCGGGGGAAGGGTAGCCGGAACGACGGGGGGCGAAATCCGATTAACCAGCAGACCTTTGACACCCGTTGCCTGTTGGATTGGCCTCTACCCCACATCCCGCAGCGTTGTCCCCATCTGGCCCAGATGCGACACATCATTCAGCCGCTGGATCGACCAGGTGCCCTCGCTGTCGTCCTGCGTATAGACCAGATGCATAATCGAGCAGTTGCCAATCATTACCAGTTCCGGCCTGGCTGCGCCCTCCGCCATGCGCAACCGCCCGTCAATCAACATCCGCAAGATCGCCCGGCAGGGCCCTCCATGCGTCACCACTCCCACCGCATTCGCATAGGGATAATCGGCGGGAATGCGCTGCAGGGCATTTTGAATCCGCGCCGCGAAACTCGACGCCGCTTCCGCTCCCGGTGGATCGACCTCTCCCGCAGCGGCGCGCCAGATCTCCCGCTCCGCGGCCGTGGTCCCCTCAAACTCGCCGAAATACCGTTCCCGCCATGCCTGCTCGAAGACGATGAGCTTTTTGCATGCCTTGGCGATCGGCTCCGCCGTCTGCGCCGCCCGGGGCAGATCCGAGGAAATCAGAACGTCCATCGCCGGCGAATATCGCGCCAGACGATTGGCCAGTCGCCTCGCCTGCTCCTGCCCCACTTCGTTCAACGGCGTGGGGCGATGCCCCTGGATCACTCCATTGGCATTGGCGTCCGTCAACCCATGCCGCAACAACAGAATGTGCCACTGCTTCAACATAGAAGAAGGGAGAACTGTAGATTCTTCCCGCGCGAACGCAACACCTGCGTGATCAGATCCGGAAACAAACCGGGGCAGCTCGATGAGCTGCCCCGGACAACCTCACTGGCCCTCCAGAACTACCGGGTTATCGCCGTGGTTCCGCCCCCTCCTGCGGGTGTTGCTGGCCTTGCTGCCCCTGCGGCATCTCTCCTGCACGAATCGGCTGCTCCGATCGTATATTGCGAAGGGCCGTGGCGATGTCCTGCTTGAACAGTTGATCCATCTGTTGTGAGTCCAGGGTCACGGTGAGGCGATCCCCAACCGCCGTCGGGGTCAGCATCTTCAGGACCCGTTCCGGATTGGGTACCCGGGTCGCGAATGTTTTGTTCTGTTTCGCTGCATCCAGCAGCTTGTGGATCGTCGCCAACATCTCCTGTGCCGACTGAGGATTGCTCGCCTGCACCACCCCCCGTAACGCCTGCTGCGGCGGCGTATCCAATCCGATCGCCATCCACTGCATATCCTGCGAGATCACCTTGAGATCCTGAGGTGTAACTCCCTGGGGCAGATTCCCGCCACTCTGGTCTGCCATTGCCGCCGCCACCTCTCTCATCTTTGCACTGGGCAGAAACGTCAGTTGAATCGCCGATCCCTCAACCGAGGTCATCGCCTGCTGCACCCCCTGCACATCCCGCTGGGCTGGTTGTTGCAGACGATCCAGCCAGTTTTTTGGCGCCAGGACGACCGCATCGCGGATCACGGCAGTGGCCGGCCGCTGCCCCGCGTCTCCCTGTTGCCCCTGGTTCTTCGGCAACAGCAGATCCTGGATGGTCTGCGGGTTCTCCCCCGGCTTTAGCGGAACCACGATCATGGCTGCCAGGATCTCCTGCGGCTCGCCAGGACCCGCCTGCACAGGCTGCGTCTGCCGATTCAGAATAGCATATACTGCTTCCACCCCAGCCTGACGCATCTTCGACGTCCAGTTCTGCACCGCCTGCGTCTGATTGTGCAGTTTATCCATCTGTAGCTGGCGCACTTGCGGATCCGGTTCCGCTGCCTCGATGAACCCATTCAGCCAATCCTCGACGGCCTTGGGATTCACCCTCGGCAAGTCCAGCCTCGCCACTGCCACCGCATCATCGCTGATGAACGTGGCAATCTGCTGAACCGACTGCGCCCCTTGTCCCGTCGGCTGTGTTGTCGGTTGGGTCGCCGGCTGCGTTGTCGGCCCCTGCTGCACCGGCGGGGGGGGCTGCCCCAACGTCACGCCTCCCACCGCCATCGCAAACGCAAACGCGAGTACACGCACTTTTCGCATGCTCGAATCCTCTCTAGTGGCCTTCGCTGTGGTGTGTCAAGGATCGCTTGCCGCACCATTGCCCGGGGAACCTGGTTGTCGGGTTGGTGTTGGCAGCGAACCTGTCCCCTCGGGCACAATGCATCCGTTCGATCGCTGCGCAAATCCGACGTCTGCTCCCAAGGCCGGATTCCTGCCTAGTTCAGTAACCGGCGTGCCAGCCGCGAGCCATTCCGCCTGCATGGGGCTCATCGTGATTTCACTTAGCGTGAGTGCGGCTCAGTCACTTGCGCCATTGTCGGCACAGAATGGAATGTCTAGATGAACCTGTCGGGCGGCCTAGTTTGGCGCACTGGATATCCGCCATTATTTCGCAGTACCCAGGTGAGCTGATGGATCGAGAGGGGGGCATGCGAACGCGGCCCTGTGGGCCGCCGCGAAACGCATCCTGCGAGGGCGCCGCTTACGCCTATGGACGAGTTCGCCGGATTGCGATAACGTGTGGTTGGTCATTCTCGTCTGTGGGCACTTGCACAACTCGAACACGGAGACGTTTTTATGCAGACCAAGCATCCATCCCGACGCGATCTTCTGAAACACACCGCCTTGGCCGCCGCAACTGTCTCGTTCCCGACGATCGTTCCCTCCAGCGTCCTCGGCCAGAACGCCCCGAGCAACCGCGTCAACCTTGCTGCGATCGGCAACGGCGGGCGGGGTACCGACAACTGCCGAGGTTCCTTCCTCCCGATCCCGGATGCGCGGATTATCGCTGCCGTGGATGTGCGTCGCAGCCGCCGCGAAGCGTTCGCCAAGATGGCCAACGAAGCCTACGGCGGCGATTTCTGCAAACCGTTCGCGGACTTCCGCGAGGTCCTGGCCCGCCCCGATATCGATGGTGTCATCATCAGCACTCCCGATCACTGGCACGTTCCCCTGGCCTACTTCGCCGCCCAAGCCAAGAAGGACATGTACGTCGAAAAGCCTCTGACGGTCGCCATGGCGTGGTCGTTCAAACTTCGTGAGGTCGTTAACAGGAACAAAGTCATTTTCCAATACGGCACGCAGCAGCGCGGCGATCAGCCCCAGTTTCGCCGGGCATGTGAACTGGTCCGCAATGGGTACATCGGCGATGTGAAAACCGTGGATGTCTGGTCCCCCGACATGTCCAGCCAGTTCGATGCCGGCAGCGTGAAGCCTTATGGTTCGACGGAAACCATTTCCGTTCCTGAAGATCTCAACTATGACATGTGGATCGGCCCAGCGCCGATGAAGCCTTACACCGCCGATCGCTGCACGTGCTTCGGCGCCTATCACATCTACGACTATGCCCTGGGCTTCATTGCCGGCTGGGCGGTTCATCCGCTGGACATTGCCCAGTGGGGTCTGGGGATGGATCACACCAGCCCCGTGCGTTACGAAGGCACGGGGAAGATTCCTCCCAAGGGGAGCCTCTGGGACACCGTCGAATCGTGGGACGTCAATTGCACGTATGCCAACGGCGTTGTCGTCCGCAACATGGGGCATCGCGTTGCCGAGCCTGTCGTTCGCAAATATCACCCCGTGTGGCGCGACCACGGAACGACCTTCCACGGCTCCAAGGGGTGGATCAGCGTCGATCGCAATGGTCTGTACGCCAGCGACAAGAACCTCCAAACCCTCAAGCTCAAAGACACCGACCAGCGGCTGTATCCCACGCAGTCGCACGCCCGCAACTTCGTCGAGTGCATCCGCACTCGTAAACCCACCATCAGCCCTCTCGATAACGCCATTCATTGTGACACCATCAGCCACATGAACGATCTGTGCATTCGCCTCGGCCGGCCCATTCAATGGGACCCCGAAAAGGAGCAGATCATCGGCGATGAGGAAGCTTCCAAGCTGCTTAATCGACCCATGCGTGAACCCTGGAAGCTCGCATGATGCGAGGTGCATGGGTGGCTTGAACATTATGCACCAGCGATGCAAGTGCAGTCCGCTGGCCTCGTTGAGGGGCAGAGGGAGGAACCCGGCCCTGCGGGCCGCCGCTAAACGGGCT
>JBLNDH010000051.1:0-5010 GCA_050261455.1 Bacillota bacterium | reverse complement strand
ACGACAGGCCGCAGAAGACCCCTATCGCCAGGAGAATTGGAAGCCGCTGCCGCCCGCAGGCAGGTCCCGCTGGCAACACCAACTGCTCGGAAGATGCATGGGGCTCCGAGTTGGCCGTGTTTAAAACTCCACCCATCGCGCGGCATTATGCCGCCCCAGCGGAGTTTTTGGAAATGAGCCGTCCCGTCTCGCCACCCTGTGCCCCATGTACAAAACATGCCAACGACACGATTCAGTCCGCAGAGGTACTCCTTACCTCAGCACATTAATCCATGTCAGATCGAAGTTAAGCCCATCTATACGCATGCGTTACAACGTTTGCATCTTCCGCCACTTTTCGGCGCAGTCACCAAACGAACCTAGCATTAAATTGGTCCCATAAAATCCACTTCGGCAGTCGAGCTGGATTTCATGCTCTCGGCTGTTTGGGCTGCCGGTGTCTGTTTTGAATCCAGGAGTTGTAACCCAATGACAACCATCCGGGGTGAAGGGCTTGTTGAGTTCCGGTTCTTCCGTCCCGAGGTATCCGCGGCTCAGGTGGCCGGAGATTTCAATGGCTGGCATGCCGAAAGACTGCCTATGCAAAACGCAGGTGATGGCTGGTGGGTTGCCACGGCCACGCTTCCCCCTGGCGAGTACCGGTTCCGCTATGTCGCTGACGGCCGCTGGTTTACCGACTTCGCCGCCCATGGCGTTGAGCCCAGTCCGCTGGGTTACAACGCCGTCTTGGTCGTGCCAAAAAGTCCATCTAAATCGAACCTTTCGTCAGCGACCTCGCCCGTACCCGGCATCTGATCTGGCTTCGAACCAGTAAACCCTGGTTACACCTCCAGAGACTGGACCTTGGCGGCGCAGATGAAGTCGTTCTCGGAGAGCCCGCCGATTGCGTGCGTGCTGTACCGTACGACGCACCGGTTGTACCCCACCTCCATGTCCGGATGATGGTCTTCGCGGTGCGCGATCCACGCCACTGCATTCACGAAAGCCATCGTCTCGTAGAAGTTCCTGAATTTGAACGCTTTGCGAATCTCCCCGCCGGCCTTTTCCCATCCGGGCAGGTTCTTAAGCAGTTCCGCCGCTTCCTGATCGCCAATCGGCGGCATGCCGCCTTCGCATGGCTTGCACCGCGTATGCACCAACTCTTCCACTCGGCTCTGAGCAACCATAACGCACCTCCGTTGTTCCGTATGAATCATAGCTTAGGCCGATGCTTACGCTCCGACATCGTTTATACTGGAGAGGCATGCGATGGATCATTGGCGATATCCACGGCATGCTCAAGCCGTTGGAAATGCTTGTCGAGATGGTACGACGTGCGGACTCGCAGGCTCAATTCATTTTCGCCGGAGACTATATCAACCGTGGCCCCGACAGCCGGGCCGTCATTGACCTGCTCCTGTCCCTGGCCGATTGCAGTTGTTTCCTCCGCGGTAACCACGATGACATTTTCGGTGAGATCCTCCTCGGCCAGACTTACACCCCCAATGCTTCCCAAGGCAACCGGCTTCTAGCATACAAGTGGTTCATGCAGCATGGCTTAGACAACACCCTGACCAGCTACGGCGCCGATTGGGCCGAGTTGGAGTATCTCCTCAAGCATCCCGACGAGCAGCGCCTCGACCAAGTCCTCCAGGCCATCCCTGAGACCCACCGCAACTTCATCCGTAACCTCAAGCCCATCTATGAAGCCGAGGATTTCTTTGTTGCCCATGGCAAGTGGGACCCGGATGACCATGATCAGAAACCCAGCTTGTCTTATCAGTTGTCTCGCAGCACCGTGCATCGAGAGCTGCTGATGTGGGGCCGGTTTACTTCTGACGAAATCGTCCGCCCGAAGGCCTGGAACCGCATCGGTTACTTCTCCCACACCCCCGTGGAGAACTACCCCAAGCTTTTGCCTCGAGGCCAATACATCCCCATTGTCGGCCCCAAAATCGTGCTCGTAGATACCGGCGTTGCGCTAAGCCCTCTGGGCCGGCTGACGGCCTTCTGTCACGAGTCCCAGGCGTTCCTGCAAACCAGTCACTTTGGCACCCGGGTCACCTTGGAAATGCAAAAGCACAGCCACAGTCCCGTTTAGAAGTTATCCCCGATGTTGGATCTCGCCCCGCACAATCTCAAGCTGGTGCTTTTCCAGCCGCAAATCGCGCCCAATACGGGCAATATCGCCCGTCTGTGCGTCGCCACCGGCTCCGAATTGCACCTGGTCCGTCCCCTTGGCTTCGTTCTGTCTGACCGCAACCTCCGCCGTAGCGCCATGGACTATTGGCCGCGTCTGAAGCTGACCGTTCACGACGACACGGCCGCCTTTTTTCGCGCCATCGGCCAGGCTCGCTTCTGGCTCTTCTCCACCAAAGCCAGCCATTCTCACTGGGATGCCCAATTCGCTCCCGGCGACTACCTGATCTTCGGCAGCGAAACCCACGGCCTACCCGAATCGCTCCTCGCCGAACAATCCGATCGCGCTTTGCGGATTCCCCAGGCCCCCGACGAACGCTGCCTGAACCTCTCCACCGCCGCCGGCATCGGCCTTTACGAAGCCCTCCGACAAGTCTCACGGTAACTTCGCCGTTTCGGTTGCCATGTTAACCTCACGCCCCGTTCAAACCGAAGCCGATTTACCCGCCATGATCGAGCTTGCCTCTGAATGCTGGAGCTTGATCGGCCCCAACGACTACCACCCCGGCCAGCTCTGTTGGGAGGTCCCCCGGCTCGGCCGTGGCGGTAGCGCCCGCCTGTGGTTTGCCGATGACCGCCTCATTGCCTTGTGCCTCTTCTACGCCCGCATGGGCTACGGCACCCTCATCCACCCCCATTGGCGCACCCCGCAAACTTCGTTCGAAGTCATCAAATGGGCTGAAGCCGAGTACCGTGCTTCCGTAAACGATCCGGAACGCCCCACCCGCCTGCTCACCACCGCTTACGAAACCGAGACTCTCCGCCGCTCCATTCTCGAAGCCAACGGCTTTGTTCTTGACGGCTTCTCCCAGATCCATTTTCGCCAAGCCCTGGATCATCCCATCCCGCCTGCCCCGCTCCCGCCGGGCTTCACCGTGCGCAGCATCACCGGCGAACACGAAGCCGAGCCTCGCGTCATGGTCCATCGCGAAGCCTTCGCACCCTCTCGCCTGACCGTCCTGACTTACCTGGATGTCATGCGAACCCCTGGCTATCGGCGTGAGTTGGATTGGGTGGTCATCGCCCCCGATGGCACTTTCGCCGCCTTCTGCCTCTGCTGGCTCGACGAGCGTAACCATCTTGGCCTGATCGAGCCCGCCGGCGTGCATCCCGACTACCGCCGTCGCGGCCTGGGCCGGGCTGTCCTCACCGCAGGTCTTAGCCGTCTCCAAAGCCTCGGCGCCACCGCCGCCGTCGTCAACGCCCGCGACGACAACGAGCCCGGCAAACGCCTCTACGCCTCCCTCGGCTTCCACCCCGCCAACCGCTCCCTGGGCTACGCCAAGACAGTCTGACCCCACCCCAACCTGGAAATTCGAACGCCCACGGACTTAACGCCCGCCAACCGCCAACGCGGATCGCCCGTTCGAAGCCACTGCCTATGCGAACGCCATACAGCCCAAGTCTATGGGCTTTACCCCTCATCACAGCAGCCGGGGCCCAAACAGCAACAGCACCGTTCCAAGGCCGATGATCAGTCCCAGAATGCTGAAGAGCTTATTGCTGTCGCGAAGAACCCCTACCGCGCTGACAATCGCCGCCGCCGGAGCGCCAAATATGATGAGGATTCCTGCCAGGAATCCGATCGGCGAGCCTCAGCCAGGCCTGAGAATCGCCATGGCGCCGATGGCCAGCCACGGCATCAGGGACAACACCAACCCGACCCTGCCTATCGCTACATTTCGAACTGCTGACATCTTCATACCTCGCCTTGATTCCCCGACTTCTTCGCGAATACATCCACCTGCCGATTGGGATATTCGGACTCATATGGCCGGCGATCAACAATCTCCTCGACCCCAAACTCCGCCAACTTGAGATATTCCGCTAGCTCAGCGTCCTCCAATCGCCTCGATCAGCGCCGGCGGATCGACGATCCGCCCGAACGAGTACTCCTTCCCCTCATGCTGGATCTGGATCGTCCGCCCGGTCTGCAGCGCTGTCTTCCAAAACCGGTCGGGCGTAATCGTCGGGTCCACCTGCACGGCCAGCGCATATAGCCCCGCGATGTACGGAATCGACCAGCTCCATCCGCCCGCGCGGTAGAACGCGTAATCATCCTTCGCGCCCGGCCCGGCCGTCGCCCGCGAATCCATCGGCACCAGCAAACAACCCTCTTGCATGCGCCCAGCATAAAACATCTTTTCCCACCACAGCCCCGGCCGATACGACTCAGCCAGTTCCGGGTCGGCCAGCGGATCCCGGCCCAAGCCATGAAACGCAAACCCGTGCGTTTCCTCCACGCTGGACGAGATCACCAGCATCCCCGCGTCCTTCGCTGCCGCAGCCGCCGCCTTCATCTCCGCATACGCCGCTTCCGTCGGGCTCCATCCTACCTGCATCGCAATCACGCGAATCTTCCGGTCCGGCGGGAGCTGCTTGTTGATCTCCAGCAGCCGGTGAACCGACTTGGCGTACAAGGTGAAGTCCCGCGAGCCAAACAGGCCACCAACCGGCGCGCCGATGTAATACAGATCCGCCTCCGGCGCCACGCCCACCGTCTTGCCCACGGCAATGGACGCCGTTGCCGCCCCATGCATCTCCGCCCGCCGGTCCAGCCACCGCCCGAGCCCATTCTCCTCATAAAGCCGAATCCGCTCGGCATACTCCTGGTGATCCACCAGCAGCCGCGCATCGATCATGCCAATCCCCACGCCCCGCCCGGTGATCCCTTTGGCATGCAGCTGCCGCACGCCCAGGCCGGGGTTCTTCCCCAATTCCATGATCCGCTTCCAGTCGTAACCCGCCGGCATCCGCTCGGCCGGGGGCCAAACCGTCCGCATGTCGAACGATGCATACATCAAATCCTTCAACGACTGGCTCAGATCCAAC
>JBLNDH010000050.1:0-8399 GCA_050261455.1 Bacillota bacterium | reverse complement strand
ATACCAGTTCGCACATGCCCCCGGCGCACGCGGCTTCCGCCTTGTGATCCGTGGCGTCCTCGTCCTCGACCATGGCCAGGTAGTCCACCGGCTTGTAGTTCTTCAGGAGGTAGTTCCACTTGGCCTCGTCGGCCGGCGTGACCACCGCCTCGCGCGGGGCAAAGGCATAGTCCTTGTCTCCCGTGGCCGGCAGGAGCGCCACGCCGTTGAAGTGGTCGCGGTGGGTCCAGATGAACTCGGCCACAGCGTCCCAATCCTCCTCCTTGCAGATGACGGTGTTGGAGACGTTGTGGATCAGGCCAGGGCTGGACTCAGGACGCGCTGTACCGGTTTCGACCCAGTTGACCTGTGTGGACAGCACCTTCTCCAGGAACTGCATGGCGCTCAGTTCGTCGCTGACGATCGCGCCGGCCGGCGCCTCGACCGGGAACTCGATGACCCAGTCCCCGTTGGGCTTCTTGACGCACATGTGGGGATTGACCGACCGGAAATACTGGAACACTGGCTCCAACTCGTTGGCCACCACACGGCGGAAGTAGCGCCGGGCGTGGTGCGGATGGATGCCGCTGCCCACGCAGCCCAGTTCCAGGCTGGTGGTTCCGGAGGGCTTGACGCACGTGCATCTTGCGGCCGGGCGAATGCCGATCATCCGGGCGATCTCGGCGTTGGTGGCCTTGACGGTCTCGGCGGCCTGACGCTGGTACTCGGGATTGAGGGCGATGTCCGGCGAGTCCATCGCGCCAGTCATGCCCACGCCGATCAGGGCTTCGCGGCGGGCGATGATCTCGCTGATCCAGCCCAGGTACGGCATGTCCACGTAGCCGGCCTGGAGGGTGCCGATGACCGCCGCACGGCGGGCGGCACGGAAGAAGTCCTCCGCGGTCCTGAATCTGGCCGCGTTCTGCTCGGTGAGGTTGCAGAACTGCCAGCCGGTGTGCTTCGATCCAATCGGCAGATGCTTGGGCAGGAGATACGGGCCGAGCGAAGCGGACGCCGGCAGGGATCTGCCCAGCGCGTCAGCCGTGGGCCGGAATTCCCTCTGCCACTGCTGGATCAGATCGAGGACTTCGCTGTCGATCGTCAGCACCGGGTTCATGCCGATCTCGACGCAGGGATTGGCCCCGTAGTCGTAGTCGTTGGTGAAGTAGAAGCCCGGCTCGCCCCACTGGCGGGTCATGCGGAAGACGCGCTTGAACTGAGGCTTCTTGGCCTCGTCGCGCTTCAGGACGACGGAGATGTTGGCGTTCTGGTACTCGGGCCAGTCGCGATACCACTCGCCGGTCTTGGCATTGAGCATCTCGCCGTCATCGAGGCTGAACAGGCAGATCATGGCGCTGCGCCGGATGCCGCCGGACAGCACGGCGTCGGCCAGAACGCACATGATGCGGAAGCACTCGATGGGACGGAGCTGGCGGCCCTGGGCCTTGTGCAGCAGTCCGCGCACCTTCTCCAATGCCCGCTTGAACGGCAGGTGGCCTGGCGCCTTGCCACCGCTGGTCTTCAGCGGCATGCCGCGGTCCCGGATGCGCTTGTACGCGAACTCGACGTAGTACCCCTTCAGGTACGAGTCGAACAGCGCGCCCACCGCGTCGCCCCAGCCTTCGATGCTGTCGCCGATGACGTGGTGGCGGACGCGGGTGTCGTCAATCCGCTTCAGCGCCGGGATCTTCTCCACGTGATCGAACTGGACGCTGAAGCCCACCCCGGTCCCGCACAGCAGCAGGTACAGAGCCTCCTGAAAGAAACGCGGCCGGTCGCACAGGGAGTATGAGCAGTTGTAGATGCGGCAGTTGTTCCTCTCCACCGCCTCGCCGCCGAACTGCATGGAGCGCATCGAGGGCAGCACCTCCGTGGCGTACACGCCCTGGAAGGCCTCCTTGATGACCACTTCCATGCCGGGGATGTGACCATACTTGCGCAGGTGCATCGATTCCGTGCGGGCGACGGTCTCCGCGTAAACCTCGCGGCGGCGATTCTCGGGCAAGTAGCGGGAGTATTTGCCGGGGTGAATGTAGTTGGCCACCGCCTCGGGATCGGGATGAAGCCGGGCCTGGCGGGCCTGGGTCCGCTGATCGCGGTAGAGGATGTAGGCTTTGGCCACCGTGGGGTAGCGCGCCATCAGCGTGCGTTCCACCACGTCCTGAACGTCCTCGACTCCGACGATCTCGCCCGCCGCGAACTCACAGGCCAGCGTGCGGATCTCGGAGAGCATGTCCGCCGTGTCGCCATCGGCCACGCAGACGCCTGCATCCCTGGCCGCCGCGGCAATGGCCTTCTGGACCTTCGCGTCCTGGTAATCCTGCAACGTCGCTCCGTCGCGTTTGCGTACTCTAAGACTCATGGGTGCGTGTCTCCGGTGAACCGGCCATGCCGGCGTTACTTGCTGTAGGTCCTGGTGCTGCCGACGCTGAGGGCCGGCCCGTGCTGGCTGCGGATGCGGGCATAGATCGCCGCCTTCTCCAACCACTCGGCTGGGTGTGGCCCCTGGTACTGCTCGCAGGTGATGTGGGGCAGGTGACGAAGCAGCATCTCGGTGTTCGGGAACTGGCGATATTCGAGATAGACGATGCGCTTCACCGCAACCAGCGGCATGTTGGCGATCGCCCCCAGGCAGACTTCGCACGGCGGCATCGGAAGGTACACCACGGCATGGGTGCTGATCTTCCCGTGGCAGCGCAGAGCCGCGTTCAGGTCCGCGTGGACCATGCACGGGTATTTGTCCGGCCGGCGTGTCGGTAGTCCGGCCGTGGACTTCCGCGGGTGGCCGTTATAGCCAGTGCCGATGATGTCCTTCGTCGGCCAGTCCACCACGATGCAGCCCTGTTTGGTCTCCTGGTCCGGGCTGCGCATCGCCGCCATGAACACCATCGACATGAAGTAGGAATCCCAGTCCGGCTGCTCAAGGTCTTCGATCCAGGCAGCGGGATCGGCGGGAAGCGTCAGATTCGACAACGTCGTACTCGACATGAAACCTCCAGAAGAACAACTCGGGTGATGCCCGGCCCGTGGCCAGGCGGTTCGTTTATTGTGAATGCCGCGTGAAACTGAATTCAGGGGTCAGATCGGAATGTCGCTGTCCACCGGGCCGCCATCGGCCGACTCCTTTTCGATGGACCCCTCCTCGATGAACCGCAGAGTCTGGCCCTCGAAGTTGAAGGCGACGTTCCTGCCGCCGCCGCGCCCATTGCGGGCCTTGCGGATCTGCATCGTTCGGTTGATGGTGACCAGTCGCCGGCCCTTCGCGCGGCTGGCTGTGGTCACGTCCTTGTCCTCGTCGTGCTTGATGAGCCAAAGGACCGTGTGGGCGAAGCGGGGAAAGGCAGCACCGCCGGAGAGATCATCGAGGCTGCCGTTCTTCGCGCCTTTCTTCGGGTGGGTGACCAGGACCACCGATACCTGGTAATCGCGGGCGACCGCCTTGATGTCGTTCAGGAACGCGGTGTCTTCTTCCCAGATCTCGCGGGTCATGTGCTTGGCCATCGTGATCGGGTCAATGACGATGATTCGGCTCCCGGCCTCCGCCCGCTCCCTGGCCCACTTCAGCAGGTCGGCATAGGTCTGCTGCTTCTCCGGCTCGGCGAAGATGCACTTCTCCACCCCGTCCATGAAGTCCGCCCAGCGCTCGTGTGCCCGCAGAACCGTGTGGTGATTCTCCGGCCGCTCGATCCAGTCCAACTGCGTCAGTTCGCCGTTGCCCTCGATCTGCGCCCAGGCGCGGCGGATGTGGTATTCCTTGTCATCCTCCAACTCGAAGACGGCGCACGGGATGCCTTGCTGATACCAGAAGGACACGGACTCGATGACCAGGAACGACTTGCCGCATCCGGGATCGCCGCACAGCGCCGTCACTGTTCCCGGAAGCAGGGCCTGCGTCATCCGCGTCAGTTCATCCCAGGGCCATGGCTCGGACCTGAGTTCGCCGGCCATGACCTTCTTGAGAAACTCCAGCACGTTGCGGGAAATACCCAGCGGCTCCGCGCCGGTCAGCAAGGCATGGATGCCCTTGGCCTTCGCCTCGTCACCCTCGAAGGTGTCGAGGAACTCCACGACATCGCCCTTAGGCGGGAGATTGAGGTTCCACGAGTCGATCCAGTACAGCGGCGGCGGGTCTTTGATGCCCAGGATCAGGCCCTTGACCTGTTCCATGTGGGCCTTGCCGGTGACCTTACCGCCCTTGGCGGGGTCCGGCGCATCGGCGTCGGGAAACAGCACGACCCGCGCTTTGCCGCTGAGGCTGGACCAGTCGCTCAGGTTCGCCTTCTCCGCGCCGCCGGCGCTGGTGGTCACGGCCCAGCCCTCGGGCAGATGCCGCGCCACGGCATGGCAGCATTTCTCGCCCTCGACGACGAGAATGCTGTGCGCCTGCTCGATGCGAGCCAAACCATAAAGCGGGATGAGCCCGCCGGGGTGGCCGATCTGAAACCCGCCGGGCGCGGCGTGCGCCTGCTTGAAGGTCTTGCGGCCGTCCGCCTCCCTGCATCTCAGCACCACGAGCTTCACGTCCTCCGGTCGCCCGTACTGGAACGTGTTCTCAACCTTCAACCCCTTGCGTTCGTAGAAGCCGCGCAGGTCATCAAGGCTCTTGAACGTCAGGCCGCTGCGCCAGGCAGGCTGCACCGGCTTGGATGCCGCAGTGACTTCCTTCAACAGATCCTCCACGCTTTTGCCCGTCCTGCGGGCCTCCAGGTCGAAGTAGTCGCCCCCGACGTGGCAGACGTGGCAGGTGTAGCGATAGGCGTTGTCGGTCTTGTCGCGGTGAATGCTGCCACTGGGGTGCTTGTCCTGGTGATAGGGACACAGCACGTCGCTGCCCTTGATCTTCGCCCCGGCCGCGAGCAGAGCCTGAACCAGCATCGACCGGTCCCGGCGGATGGAGTCCTTGTCCCCGGTCATGCCGCGTCCTCCCTCGGTTTCTTCTTCCGCTCGTCCTTGATGGGCTGGTTGAGCTGCTCAGGCGTGAGAATCCCCAGATCCAGCAGTTCCTGCGGCGTGAGCCCCTGGCCCTTCCACTGGTCGCCTGCCACGAGGAGCTGGTCATCGAGGGTCGGGGCCTTGGGGTCGATGGCTTCCCATCGGGCCTGGTTGAGCCAGGTCTGGGGACACGGAATGTAGGCCCCGCCGTCCTTGGTCCAGTCCCGCGACTTCTTCGACGCCTCGACAGCGGCGACGATGCGATGCGTCAGAGATTCGAGATTGGCCACGTGCCAGGTCTTCCGGCACTGCTTGCGGCCGGACTTCCGATTCCCCGCCGGCCATGCCTTCCAGAAGGCGATGAACCCTGGGGTGTCGGGGTAATCGTCCAGTCCCTTGCGCTTCTTCGGCGGCTCCCCCGAAGGGGGTTGGGGGGATGAACTCTTTGAAGTCTCTGAAGTCTTTGAAGTCTCTGTATACGTCGGTCCCTGGAGGGTCTGAGGGTGGTCCCCGCAGGGACCGACCCCCGTACCGCCAGGTACTGACCCCTGTACCTGCCGGTCCCGACGTCGGTCCCCGGCGGGACCTACCTCGGTCCCTGGAGGGACTGAGGGTGACAGAATGTTCAGTTCCGCCAGCTTCTCCGGCACGGGCTCGACGAAGAGCACATTCGAGAGCGTCATCCCCTGCACCTGGATCTGCCGCAGCTCGACGGTGAGGATGCCGGTGGTCTTGAGGAACGCCAGGGCGCTTTTCACCTGCTTCCGCGAGAAGCCGAACATGTCGCCCCAGGCCGCCAGCGTGCGCTGGAGTTTATCGCCGCTGAATCGCTTGGTTCGCGCAACAACCTGCCCGGTCTGTTCATCGCGTTCTTCCCTGGGGCGGTACCAGTAGACGACGTCACTCAGCAGCGCGATGGCAACCGTGTAAGGCTTGCCCTTGCGCTGCAGCAGCGGATGACGAAACCACGTCGCCGGGGTGATGTTCCCCTGGAAGCTCATCGCTCCGACGCGATCGACCACGGTGTCGAACAGATTGTTCATGCGCCACCCGTCCCTTCGGCTCGGATGGCGCACACGGCATCCTGCGCACACATGTGAAACTCCATTTCCTGTTCCCGGATGGGCGCAGGGAATCCTCCTGCAGGAGACCCTGCGCCCATCCAATCCTGTGTTCGGGAATCTGCGCTACGCCGCGGCCTTCTTCTTGCCCTTGCCGTCGGCGCCCTCGGTGAAGTAGTCGGTCACCTTGCTCTTGCCGCTGTTGATCGAGCCGAAGATGCCCCGGAGCTTCTCCACTTCGCTCTGGGTCATGCTCACCACGGGGTGGCCGATGTAGCCCTCGATCATCTGCTCGGTGACCTGAACCTTGGCGAAGGCGTTCTTGAGCGATTCGATGGTGGCCACATCCGCCATATCCACGGTTCCCATCGCGCGCTTCACGTATTCCTCATCAGCCTCGGGATCATCGGTGGTGGCGAGGTTCAGGGCGGCCGCGATGCCGTACTTGCGCGCTCCCGTGATGGCCTTGTATGTCGCCTTGTCGGCGTAATCGCCACCCTCGCCCATCGAGTACCCCTCGATCCACTGGCCGCTCTTGTGGACGATGCGGATGGCCAGGCGCACCACGACGCGAGTCTCCACCTTGCCGTCCGCCTTGGGCTTCATCGGCAGCGTGGTGAAGCCGCAGACGCTCTTGGTGATCGCCAGGCCGTGCTTGGCGAGGATCGGCCGGGCGGCACGCACATAGTCTTCGAGCTTGGCGTAGTCGTACTTCTGGTGGTCGTTGCGCCCGGTCTTCTCGATGCCGCGCATCTCATCCTGTGCGGCGACCAGGGCCGCGAAGACCTGATCGGTGTCCTTGCTGCTGCGGAACGGCTCGCCCGGAATATCGATGGGGATCGCCCCTTCGGCTGCTGCTTCCTGCATGAGTTCTCCAGTTGAATGACGAGGGTCGAAACCAAACCGGCGCGCAGCCTATGCGGCTATGGGCCGGTGAAACAAAGGGTCAGGCCGCTTCGGTCGCCCATTTGGGCAGGCCGATCTCCTGGCTCTGGTATCCCGGCCACTGGCCGGTGGTGAGGCATCTGGCGTACTGGGCGATGAGTGGCTCGGACTCCTGCCAGCCCAAGCTGATCACCTCGGACTTGAGTGGATACACGCCCACCAGATATGGCGGCTCCTTTTCAACGCAGATGAAGACGTACTCCCCGCACTCGATGCCGTGGCGCGCGAAGCCCCGCAGGTAGAGCGCCGCCTGGCGATGGTAGCCGTAGCTGAACACGCTGCGCGTGAAGCTATCAGCGGAGGCATCGGCCGTGGTCTTGAAGTCCACCATCACGGCGCCGACGATCCGGTCCGCCCGGCCTTTCATCATCAGCGGATAGTGATCGGGGAGCCACGTGTCCTCGTCCCACCGCACGGAGATCTCCGCGTCGCCGGCTTCTTCGATCAGCCTGCGAGCGCGAGGGTGCGCCATGACGGACTCGTATGCCGTCTCGTACAGGTCAGCTTCGCTCGGCTTGAGGCAGATGTTGTCGGGGTGAGCGGCAACGAAGTCTTTCCAGAGCTTCGCCGCTTTGCTCTTGACGTTCGGCCCGCGCAGGTAGATGCGGCTGAATACGTCCGGCTGAAGAACACGGCAATGCACGCCGGTCCCGAAATCCTGGTAGCTCTTCTTCTCGGGGTGCCGCATCCGCCACTGGCAGGTGGCGGGACTGCGGCTCATGAGGTTGATCCGGCTCTGCGAGCAGGCGTCCCAGGCGTGGTAGTCGGCCTCGGGGACGTTGCGATAGATGCCCGGTGGCGGCGCTGGTATGACCCGCATTCCATTCTCCCTGTGCGCAGCATCTCCACCGTCGCCGAGCGACAAGGATGCGTGAGGCTGCGAACCGAATAAGCCCTATTCGTTGGGGGAAGTTCAGGCGGGGAGTGGAAGCCGTCGAAACATCCAACGGTTGATTACGCCCGCCAAAATAAAGGACTTTTCAGTCCTGTCAAGTACGACGATTTTTCCCCTTCTGCCTGGCTGCTGTGAGCGCCGCTCGGTTGATCGCCGACTCCTTTTCCGCCCGCTTGGCCGTGATCACCTGATCGAGCAGGATCATCAGCTCGAACGTCCGCTGCCGCGCTAGGGGCGTGGGCATGTGCTCCACGTACAGGTCGAGAACGGCCTTCGCGTCCGAGGGCGTCAGTGTCCCGATCAGGCACCCGTCCATGCCAGCGCGGATGTCGCGCGAGGCCAGCACGTACATTTGGAGCGCCAGCCGGTTCTTCGGATGCAGACCGTTGCCCTCAGGGCAGAGCCTGTATTTGGGGCATTGTCTGGGGTGATCGGCCGCAAGGCGATCGCACGGCGGCCGCTTCGCCGGGAGCATCTTGTGGGCCTTGCGGCAGTTCTCGCAGTCGCCTGGGAGGTTTCCTACGGCTGTTCCGTACTGGAAGCCTGCCCAGGCTTTAAGTTTCCCACCTGCTCCTCCCACTCATCGT
>JBLNDH010000049.1:0-4275 GCA_050261455.1 Bacillota bacterium | reverse complement strand
CTACACCTTCGGCGAAGGCACCCCCAAGGAAGCTTGCCCCGTGCAACTCCCCGCCAGCCAGAAAGAATTCATCACCGTCAAGTCCTGGAAACTTGTCCAGGAAGGCCAGCTCGATGACCTCAAGCGAGCCACCGCCAAGCATTTCATGATCGCCGGCCCCGAGGGCGCCATCGTCAGCGAGTACGGCACCTACCACGACGGCGCCGGCCTTCGTTTCACCAACCCCGGCGTCAAGTTCTAAGGAACTGTTTCCCAACCCTCACGCCGGGTTCGCAGCGCAGCGACGACCCGGATCTCTCTCTGGTTGTGAAATCCTTTGAAGGAGAACATCATGAAATTCTGCCACGTCGGAATCCCCACCACGCAAAAACGCCCCGGCGAAGCCTACCTTCAGCCGGCCAAGCTCTATGTCACCGATGCCACCACCCATCCCTACAACGTCGAATGGCTTCGTTTCGAACCCGGCAGCCCCATGCCCAAAGAGCTGAAGACCATGACCCACGTCGCTTTCGAGGTCGATAACCTCGACGTCGCCCTGAAAGACAAAAAGATTGTCGTCGAACCCTTCGTCCCCATGCCCGGCCTCAAGGTCGCTTTCATCATCGACGATGGCGTCTTGGTCGAACTCATGCAGAAGACCGCCTGATGCTTGTAGTGGCTCTGCACTCAGCATGGCGAACATTCGCTAGAACGTGGCATGGGCAGCTTGCCCATGCATTCTGGTAGGGGCGGCTTTAGCCGCCGGCAAGCACTGACAGAGGAACAAACCATGCCCATGAAGAAATTCATCAACGACCCGGCGAATCTCACGTCGGAACTGCTCGAAGGTCTCGCGCTCGCTCACGCAAGCAAGGTCAAGCTCGATGCCGGCCGCCTGGTCCTCCGCGCCAAGCCCAAGGCCCAGGATAAAGTTGCCATCGTCACTCTCGGGGGTGCCGGCCATGAGCCCGCCCTCAGCGGATTCGTCGGCGAAGGCATGCTCGATATCAGCGTCGTCGGCGATATCTTCGCCGCCCCCGGCGCCCCCAAGGTCTTCGATGCCCTCAAAAAAGCCAATCGTCCCGCCGGCATCCTCCTCGTCGTCCTCAATCACGCCGGCGACGTCATGAGCTCCAACATCGCCATGGAGATGGCCAAGAAACAAGGCATCAAATTCCGTTCCATCCTCACCCATGAAGACATCGCCCCCGGCGCCAACGCCCCCGACAGCGACCGCCGTGGCCTGGTCGGTTGCATCCCCCTCTACAAGATCGTCGGCGCCGCCGCCGAGCAGGGCATGAACCTCGATCAGATCTACGCCATCGCCGATCGGTTCAATCGCAACATGGCCACCCTCGCCGTCGCCCTGAAGACCGCCACCCACCCCAGCACCGGCCAGTCCATCTTCGAATTGGCCGATGACGAGATGGAAATCGGCATGGGTCAGCATGGCGAAGCCGGTACCGGCCCCTGCAAGCTCATGACCGCCGACCAGACCGCTCAAGTGATGGCCGATCGCCTCATCGCCGCCGTCAATGCCCAGGCCGGCGACAAGCTCCTCGTCGTCATCAATGGAACCGGCGCCACCACCCTCATGGAAATGCTCATCATCTACCGCGCCGTTCACAAGATCCTCACCGACCGCGGCATCCAACCCGTTTCCCCGCTCGTCGGCGAATACCTGACCGTCCAGGAAATGGCCGGCTTCCAAATGTTCGTCGCCAAGATGGATGATGAATTGATCAAGCTCTGGAACGCGCCCTGCGATACGCCTTACCTGACCGTTCGCTGATCGCGTTCCTATGTACTCTGGGTTTTAAAGGTGGTTTCCTGACCCCCTAAAGCCCACGGCGCTGCTGTGGGAAATTCGGGGTTCTTCAACCACTTCTTAAAAGCTGTTTCACAACCTCCACGCCGGGTTCGGAGCTACGCGACGACCCGGATCTCTCGCTGGTTCTGAAACCGCTTCGCAGGAGGCATCGACCATGCCAGCAACCCTGGCCTATCAGAATTTCGTCTGCATGCTCAGCGCCGGCGCAACCCGCCTGCGCGACAACCACGAACTGCTTTCCCGACTCGACTCCGCAACCGGCGATGGGGATCACGGCACCACCATGAAAAAGGTCGCCGACACCATCCTCGAATCCGTGCAGTCCTGTTCCACGCCTGCCATCCAGCCGCTCCTCGAATCCGTCGGCTGGAATGTCATGTCCGTCGATGGCGGCTCCACCAGCCCGCTGCTCGGCTCCTTCTTCATGGGTATGTCCGAGGCCGCCGCTGGCAAAGAGCAAATCACCTGTCCCGACCTGGCCACCCTCTTCGAAGCCGCTCTGGCCAAGCTCCGTGCCCAAACCCCCGCTAAGCCCGGCGACAAGACCATGGTCGATGCCCTCGTCCCTGCCGTCGCCGCCATCCGCACCGCTGCCGATCAACACCAATCCATCGACCAGGCCCTCACCAGCGCCGCCACCGCCGCCTCCCAAGGCGCCCAGAGCACCCAATCCATGCAAGCCAAATTCGGCCGCGCCCGAAACCTCGGCCCCCGCACCCTCGGCCACGTCGACCCCGGCGCCACCTCCATCTCTTTCCTCTTCGCCGGCTTCCGCGACGGCCTAGCACAGAAATGACGAGAGAATCTGTTCGCTGAAGTAACGCCCAGGGAACTTGTTCCCTGGGTTTTCCCGAACAACCACTGCTTTTGAAATCAAATTGACTATCTCTGGAGAACAAACATGGCTGACTCAGTCGGCAACATCGACTCAAAGGACTATGGCATCGGAATCCCCCAGAAGACCGACGGCTTCTTCCTCAAAGGCGCCGGCAACCTCGAATGGGGCATGAAAGACCGCCTCGCACGCGTCTTCAACCCCAAGAGTGGCCGCACCGTCATGCTCGCCTTCGATCATGGCTACATCATGGGCCCCACCTCCGGCCTCGAACGCATGGACCTCACCATCGTCCCCCTGATCCCCTACGCCGACTGCATCATGTGCACCCGCGGCGCCCTCCGCCAGATCGTTCCCGCCGCCAGCGGCAAGCCCATCTCCCTCCGCGCTTCCGCCGGCTCCACCGTCCTTACCGACCTCAACGACGAATGCATCCTCGACATCAAGGAATGTGTCCGCCTTAACGCTTCCCTGCTCGCCATCATGGTCGCCATTGGCAGCAAGTTCGAAGCCACCACCATCCGCAACCTCACCAGCATCGTCGATAAAGGCACCGAGTACGGCATCCCCATCCTCGGCGTCACCGCCGTCGGCAAGGAACTCACCCGTGACGCCCGCTACCTCGGCCTCGCCTCCCGTGTCTGTGCCGAAAACGGCGCCCATGTCGTGAAGACCTACTACTGCAAGCCCGACTTCGAAAAGGTCACCGCCGCCTGCCCCGTTCCCATCGTCATCGCCGGCGGCAAGAAGCTCCCCGAACTCGAAGCCCTCCAGATGGCCTATGAAGCCATCGACCAGGGCGCCGCCGGCGTCGATATGGGCCGCAACGTCTTCCAAGCCGACGCCCCCATCGCCATGATCCAAGCCGTTCGCGCCGTCGTCCACGACAACTTCAAACCCAAGGACGCCTTCGCCTTATACAACGACCTGAAAAACAAGAAGTCCTGATCATCTCCGCCCTCACCGATTCACCCCCGATCGCACTTAATTGACAATTGACAATTGATAATTGCCAACTGTCAATTGTCAATTAAGTGCTGTAACTCCACACTTGCCGTCCCGTCCCCCCAATTGCTTGCGGTTTCGCGGACCTACTCCGCCCCTCTCGCCCATTCTCCCTTTCCCCTCTCTACGTGCCTTCGTGCCTTCGTGCCTTCGTGCCTTTTGTCCCATCCCGCCCCCCCGCAATTTCCACCCCCATCTTCAACGCCTCCTCCCGACTCCCCACCCTCCCCTCCAGCTGTGCGTCATACACCGCCTCCAGCACCCGCCTGAACACCGGCCCCGGCTCCAGCCCCGCCGCCGTCAAATCATCCCCCGTAATCAGCGGCTTCGGCGCATACTCCGTCTTCTCCAACTCCTTCAACTGATCCCTCAACCACCCAATCCGCTCCCCTTGAATCCCCACCCTCGCCATCGCCTCCATCAAAGCCCGCGATTGCCCCGCCGTCGGCGTCGCCAGGAATCGCTTCATCGTCGCCACCCTCGGCCGCTCATCCGCCAGTAGGGGGGCTATCCCCTCCATCGTCCCCTGCATCTCATCCGACTCCTCATTGCTGATCTTCAGTGCCTGCCGCATCGCCCGAACCATGTGCTGCACCGCCGCCTTCCCCAGCAGCGTTCGAATATC
>JBLNDH010000048.1:0-4420 GCA_050261455.1 Bacillota bacterium | reverse complement strand
GCGTGACGGCGCGGCCGTTGTGGAAGCATTGCAGCAGATACCGGCGAAGCTCCGGCTCGCTGGCCATGGTGTCATAGAAGCCGCTGCCAAGGGCGGGGGTGCTGAGGAAGAGATGGCGGATCGGGGCGAACCACCGTGGCGAATCCAATCCGACGGGCTCGGATCGCGGGCAGATGTAGACGAGCTTGCGAAAGAGATTGGCCCGCCAGGCGGCGACTTCGGTTACATAGGCGCAGCTTAGCCCGGAGGAGATGACATATGCGGGTTCATTAACGGCCTCGCGCAGGAAGTCGAAGATCAGCTCGATATACGTCTGAGCCGTGTATCGCATGCGCGGGGCAGCGCTTTCGCCGAAGCCCAGGAGATCAACCGCGTAAACGGTGTAATGCCGCGACAGCTCGGCGATGTTGCGATCCCATTCTTCGTAGTTGGCGCCGGGGTAGATGTTGTGGATGAGCACCATGGCCGGGCCAAGCCCACGCTTCTGGTAGTGGATCTGGCCGTGATGCCATTTGTAGAAGTGGGAGGCCATGGGCGTATTGCGTATTGCGTACTGCGTATTGCGCCGTTTGGCTCCGGAATGCAATACGCAGTACGCAATACGTTTGCTCAAATACGTTCGGCGGCGACCAGGTCCTCATACGTTTCCCGTCGCCGGATGACTTTGTACGTATCGCCATCGACCAGCACTTCGGGGACGCGCGGGCGGTTGTTGTAGTTGCTGCTCATGGCAAAGCCATAGGCGCCGGCGGTGAAGACGGCCAGGAGATCGCCACGCTTGGTGGGCGGGAGCTTGCGGTCCTTGGCCAGGAAATCGCCGCTTTCGCAGATGGGGCCGACCACATCGACGACTTCGCCATCCTTGGGCTCGAAACCCTTATCACGCTTCAGCGGAACGTTGGCCGGCTCGGGTTGGGCGGGCCAGATGAAGTGATACGCGCCATAGAACGACGGCCGAATCAAATCATTCATGCCAGCATCGACGATCACGAATCGCTTGGAGCCGCCCATCTTGCGATAGAGCACTTGCGTGAGCAGGATGGCGGAGTTGCCCGCGATGTATCGGCCGGGCTCGAAGGCGATGCGATACGGCTTATCCTGCAGCAGCGGCAGCAACACCTTGGCATGCGCCGTGACCGGCGGGGCCTGGTCGGGATGCTCGTAATTGACCGCGAAGCCGCCGCCCACATCGAACCATTCGATCTTGTGGCCGCGTGCGGTGAGGCGATCGATCAAATCGGTGATCTTCTTCACTGCATCGACATAGGCCTGGATTTCCCAGACGGGCGAGCCGATGTGGATGTGCACGCCGCCGATGCGGAGGTTCTTCAGATTGCGATATTGCTCGAAGACCCGCTCGGCCCGTTCGATATCGACGCCGAACTTGGTTTCCTTCTTGCCGGTGGTGGTGTAGGCGTGGGTCTTGGGGTCCACATCGGGGTTGATGCGGACGGCGCCGACGGCCTTCTTGCCGAGCTGGCCGGCGATGCGATCGATGTTCTCGATCTCGGCTTCGCTTTCGATGTTAAAGGCGGCGATGCCGGTGTTGATGGCCTCGGCGATCTCCTTGTCGGTCTTGCCGACGCCGGCGTAGATGATCTTCTTAGGATCGCCGCCGGCTTGTAGTGCACGGAAGAGCTCACCGCCGCTGGTGACGTCAAAGCCACAGCCTGCTTGGGCGAGCAAGCGGCAAATGTGCAGGTTGCCGCAGCTCTTGATCGAGTAGCAGATCGTCGGCTTAATCGCAGCAAACGCCTCCGCGATCTGCCGGTAATGGTGCAGCAGTGTGGCCTTGGAGTAGATGTAAACCGGGGTCCCGACTTCCTGCGCAATGCGCTGGACGGGAAGGTCTTCGCAATAGAGCTGGCCGTTCTTGTAGTTAAAGAAATCCATAATTGTCTAAAACAGCGCTAAATGGCTAAGCCCGGCCCTTCGGGCCGCCGCCAAACGGCAGGCCGAGGTTATGAAACCCTCTGGTGGCCGAGCTTGCTATCCTCTTACTCGACAAGAAGATCAGAGGATCCGTTTCAAGTACTCCCACGCCGCTTTGGCGACGCCGGCGGCGGTGGTTTCGTAGGGGTACAGTTCAACCGTTACCCATCCCTTATACCCGATTTTTCCGATGGCGGCGAAGAGGGCAGGGAAATCGATGGCTCCCTTGCCGGGGGTCAGGTGCTGGTGAACGCGGTTGGCGCCGATGTCTTCCAGGTGGACATGGGCAATCTGGTCCGGCTGGGCAAGGATGACCTTGGCCGGGTCGTCGCTGACACAATAGAGATGGCCGATATCGCAGTTCATGGCGATGAAAGGCTCATAGGGGAAGTAATGCTGCTTGAACTGCCGATACTCCTCGGCTGATTCGATGAACAATCCCGGCTCGGGTTCGATGGCCAGGATCACATTGGCTTGCTTGGCGGCGGGCAGCACGCGACGCAGGCCATCGGCGAAGCGATCGCCGGCCTGCTGGCGCGAAAGGCCGGTGCCGATCAACGGTCCACCGGGCTGAAGACTCATCGTCCTGGCGCCGAATTCTGCCGTCAGCTCGATGGCAGCCAAGGTATGGTCGATACGCTGTTGACGCTTGGTATCGCTGGCCTCGATCCAGGTGGGGTGATAGGTATCGCCTTGGGCAAAAAGGGTGAAGGCGTTGACATTGCTGACCTGCAGGCCAAGGTTGCGGATGAGATTGCGAACCTGCTGGCGGCGGGCGTTGTCCATGGTTGCCGGATAGGCATGGGGGACGTCGGCCATGATCTCCACGCCACGGTAGCCAATCTGAGCGATGGCTTGGATGGCCTCGTCAAGGGTGTTCTTCTTGAACGCATTCGTCGAGAACGCCAGCTGGATCATGTCCCGATTGTATGTCAGGCGGCCAATGGCACAACACGAGCGATTTGAGCTTATGACGCGGTGAGAGCAAAGCGATCAGCAATACAAAAGCCCACGGCCGCGCCGTGGGCCTTCGTTGACAAGGAGTTTATCAGGTCGCATTACCGCTTGAGGTGACTGCGAAGCTTGGCCTGCAAGGCGGTAATCGCGTCCTTGGGGGTGTCGTATTTGCCGTCTGTGATCGCCTTGGCGACCTCGTTGGTTGCCGTGGCAGTGAATTTCATCTGAGCGATCTGCGCTTCGACGGCATCGGTCTTTCGGCCGGCGATGCTCAGGCCGACAGGGATCTTCCAGGCCCCATCAACGCGAATGAGACGCATCGGGCCATCTTGCCGGGTGCCCTTCATGGAGACGAAGGCGCGGTCGCCGTCGATCTTCTCGTCGGCCTCCTCGATGCGTTTGAGATCGTCATCGGTGGGGATATCCCCTTGGAAGTCCTTGGCGTTGAGCACGCCGAATTTCTCGACCGCCGCCTGACGCAAATGGGAAAC
This sequence comes from Bacillota bacterium, assembly GCA_050261455.1. Taxonomy (GTDB): domain Bacteria; phylum Planctomycetota; class Phycisphaerae; order Tepidisphaerales; family Tepidisphaeraceae; genus JAPLNB01. The sequence continues at coordinate 1,040 of JBLNDH010000048.1, read as the reverse complement.
CGACACGATCAACTCGACCATGGCGGTGGCCATTTTTTCATCCAGGGCATTGCCAGCGTAGAGGCAGCTGCGAAGTTTCGAGGCGTCGGCATCGCGTGTGGCGGCAGCGAAGGTCTTCAGTGTTGCCTTGGGAGTCTCCTGGGCTTGCTCGGCAGGCTGCGAGGTGGGTTGCGAGGCGGGGCTTTCTGCACGCAGGACCGAGGCCAGGAAGATGAACAGGACAGGGAGATAGCGCAGTCTGAACATATAAGAAATCTATCGGCTGATTGAGGGTCGGAAGGTTAGACCGGGCCCAAAGCCCATGGACTTGAGCTTCATGGTCTTCGGGCGCGAATGGCGTTGAAGAGGCGAGTTGGCTCGGGAAATCATCTGGCGCCAAGTCCGTGGGCGTTTGAAAGGCGAGCCGTTACCGCCGTCGCGAGAGGGCTTCGATAGGGAGAAAGACCACTCGCTGAGCAGGCGGAGTGCTGGGCTGATTTGCCTGACATCCGCGGCTGCAGCAGGCTCCGATCTTGCCTTGGCCGCTGCGGAGTGTGCGTGTCATCTGCCGCAGGACGAACGTGAGGCAGACTGCCACGATCGCGAATACCAGGAGGTTTTGAAGCCAGATTGCCATTAGACCCATCTTGAGCCGATTTGGTAGATCACCAGGCAAACCACATAGGCCAAGGTATTCATGTACACGAGCATGAACAGCGGCCAGCGCCACGAGCCGGTCTCGCGGCGGACAATCGCCAGGGTGCTCATGCATTGCATTGCCAGCACGAACCACACCAGCAGACTCATCGCTACCAGGGGCGTCCAGACGGGCGTGCCGTCGGGATGCATATCCGCCCGCATGGCCTCAGCCAGGGGGGCCGTATGATCGCCGACATCCCCGACGCTGTAGATGATGCCCATGGTGCTGACGAAGACCTCACGGGCCGCGAAGGCGCCGACCAGGCCCACGCCCATTTTCCAGTTGTAACCCAGGGGTTGGAGAACCGGCTCCATTCCGCGACCAATCCGGCCGGCGATGCTGTTATCCAAATGGGCCGCCT
>JBLNDH010000047.1:0-6852 GCA_050261455.1 Bacillota bacterium | reverse complement strand
TGCCACTTTGCGGCGACCCGAAGGGCCCAGTCGTAATCACCCCTTGCCTGGTATGCTGGAAGAGAGTCCAGGTGAGCAATCGTCGCAATCAATCTTCACAAACGGGGATTTTGCTCCACGTCGATTGCCCCGAGTTTCCGTCCGCCGCGTTTACCCGTTGAGATCCGCCGCCCGGTAGTCGCGATGAGTCTTCAAATGGCCGATGCCGTTGCTTTTCTGCCCTGCTCTGTCGTCCCGGTTGATGCCGCACTTCACTGAAGCCCCTTACCGGCATACGATTTGCCGTGAAGCGCAGAGTCGATTGACAGCCCTCAACCAGAGGGCATAATCGCGCATACGGGACGGAGATGTAGGAACGGGTTTCAAGTCCTCAACGCCGAGCGTGAATCCCTCGGCAGACTCGGGGTCTGAAACGCTTCCTAAGTTGGTGCGGCGGCACCAGAAAGGCGGCATGGATATGGCTGCTCCTCGATTCTCCACGTTCCGGCCGGTACACCGGGAACGACCTCGACGGTGGTTCAGTCTCCAAGAGGCCAACCGTTCACTTCCGCTGGTCACACGCATTGTTCGCGATGTCGTGAATACCCATCGCCGAGCCATGCAGCTTCAGGCCAAGCTTGAGGCTACTTCGCCGGCCAAGGATATTCGCACTCTGCAGGAGCAGCTCGAAACGATGCTCGAAAGGCTTCAGGACTACATCCATGAGTTGGACGAAATCGGCGTCGAGCTGAAAGACTACGAGACTGGCTTGATTGACTTTCCCGGCCGGCATCAAGGACGTGATGTCTATCTCTGCTGGAAAATGGGCGAAGAACGCGTCGAGTATTGGCATGAACTGCATACCGGTTTTGCCGGCCGTCAGCCCGCAAGCTCGTTGCAGGAAACCCCCTGACGCTTCTCGCCTTCCGGTTACCCGCTGACAAAAAAACGCCGCCTGTGAACACAGGCGGCGTTTTTTGTTCTGGCATCGTACGGCAATTAGCCCATCGTGATGGCGCCGTTCGGGCAGGTATCCGCACAGGCGTTGCAGTCAATGCAGTCCTCAGCCTTGACGACGGCATGATCGTCGGGAACGGTAATCGCCTGCGACGGGCACACATCTGCACACGACTTGCAGGCATTGCACTTTTCCTTATCAACAACGGCTGGCATGATTACTCCTACGTGAAAAAGTTCAGTTTGTTTGCTATACCCCAACAGAACAAAGGATAAGATTATCCTGTGATCGGGTCAAGTGGCAAGTGCCAAGATCATCTATCCGGGCAGCTTGAGCAATGAAATACCGCGATGCAGATGAGACGCAAGTGCAAAGGGCAACCCAGCTTGCCTCCCCGGCCAACCAGGTGCAGGAGCTGTATTGCCCCGTCTGCAATTACAACCTCTTCGGCATCAAGTCCTCACGTTGTCCGGAATGTGGCCAGGAGTTCGATCGCCTCGAGTTGGCCCAGCCGCAGATCCCCTGGCTCTATCGCAGGCAGGTTGGGTGGATCAAAGCCTATTGGCAAACCGCCTTCCAAGCGACTTTCCGCGTCCGGAAGCTGGCCCGAGAATCGGCCAAGCCCGTCAGTTACCGCGATGCCCGGCTCTTTCGTTGGGTCACTCTTCTCTGGGTATATCTTTGCCTCGCCGGCGTCGCCGTGGCAGGGCATTTCTTGACCTGGCCCCGGGGCGATGTGGATCAGTTGTTCAGTTGGCTGTCCCTGAATGCCTCCTACTCCTGGTGGGGAGGCCTTCGTGTGTGGCTGGGGTTGGTGGTGGCCCCAGGCTCTTTTGTACTTAGTCTGCTGGCTGTGCTGTTGTTTCTCATGGCCGCCACGGGAGTACCAGGCTGGTTCTTTCATCCGTCGTCGCTGCCCAGGGTTCGTCAGAATCGGGCCGTGGCGTTGAGCCAATACGCTTGTGCACCTCTGGCATGGGTGCCGGTTTTAATGCTGCTGATCTATGGAGTGAATCAACTGGGATCTTGGTGGACACCCATGAGAATCGGCAGTGGGTCCTATGCGATCAATTTGACGAGGGCCTTCGATCTGGCGTATCGCCTGACTTGGGCTCTGCTGTGCATCGTGCCCGTACTGTGGTGGTACAACACATTGCTCCTGCTTCGCGGCACAACCCAGGCCGATCTCGGCCGCCTTTTCGCCACGGGCCTATTGCTTCCCGCTCTCTGGCTGTTTCTGGCCGTCTTCTTCTTTGCCGGCCTGCACTTGGTTGTCAGCTACCTTGTCTTGGTTGCCAGTAGCCTGCGTGGTGGATACGGATGATCCGGGCCGAACTCGCTGGCCCAGTGGAAAGATGACATCGAGCTGCTTGTACAGCTCTGCCTCCGATTGCACCCGCCAATCCCGCTCGTCCGGCTTATCATCAATCCCGTTTATCCCCACGCTGTACAGAATGCTACAACGCATAGGATCTTGAGCACTTGGTCCATAGCGAAGAGCTTGGCCCTTAGCAGCGAATGGATCGAGGGGAACTGCCGCCAGGTACTGAGGCACCAAAGCCTCCAATGTCGGCGGCAACTGCCCGCCGTGCTCTAGTTGATACCAGCGAATCGCCAGCTTCAAAGCGGCGACTCGACGCTTCACGATCTGGTATCGAGGCCAGACAAAGACAACCAGGGGCCTCGCTTCATAGGTGTTGCGGTAGACCAGATCGACTAGGAAGAAACCCGTCCGACGAGCAGGCTTGGGTTGTCGCAATTGGTACAGGGATTCGGGCTTCAATCTGGCGAGAATGGTTGCCCATTCCGGCGTCGGATCTTGAGCGCTGATGATGTCTGTAAACCGCTGTAGAACAGTCGCGAGTTTCAGAAGCATCGCAGGACGGACAACCGCCGTGACAATACCTCTCAGAGCGGCCGGCGCCGGGCGACCCGTTCCGCAGAGGACCTCCGTAATGTCCTCTTCTACTGCCGCAGACGATTTCCGAAAGAGGAGAGCCCGCCACGCTTGATATGCGCGAATCGCCCGTTGCGAGCGGACTTGCTCATTCTCCAAGAGTAGGGCGATTATGACGCGGATTTGCTCGCCGCTCACAGCCCTGCCAGGACCAGCAGGCGGACCCTGCCCTTGGATTTGCATTGCTGGAGCAATCTCCAGTAACTTCGTGCAGGCGGATTCCGTGCACTCGGCGGCTCTACCGGCTGACAACGGATGATTGGATTGCTCGATCGCCTGCCCGATGAACAGCACGTCGCGGATGAATTCCATGGCCGCGGCATCGTCGCCATGCAAATGAGCATGAATCGCGGCATGACACAACGGATCGGCCAGTCTGCCGGCCCCGTAAAGAACATCGGCCGCCTGCCGCCAGGCAGGCATGTCGGTTGAAAGGGGTGGGTTCCAGGCAGCGCCGGGTAGCGAACGCGCTTGCCGGACGATGGCGAATACCTTGGCATTCGCCTGGACATCGGCCTCCAGCAGCTTCATCGCCGCTGCCGAAAACGGCAGGTAACGAAACTCCTCATTTCTTTCTGCCGAAAGAAGTGTCTGGCTCACGGTCAGCAGGCCGGCGGCTTTCTGCAGCAGTGGGGCAGCGTTCTCCGCCTCAGGTACGATTGCCTCGGGGAAATCCGCGACCTGGGTAGGCTCGCCCCGCTCGCGGCAGCTGGCCATTAGTTGCGCAATCCGCCGCTCCGCATACCATCCCCACGCCCAGTGCAACAAGCCCAACCCTAGTACCAGGACCGCCACTGCGATGAGGCATCGCTTGAGCCACCAAAACCGTGGCGGACAAGGCTCCTCCAATTCACCTGCCGTCTGCATCTTCGCAGGCTCCACCATACCCACCGCCTCCCTCTGCATCAGTCTCCCCGCAACCAACCCTCTCTGCAATAGCTTGCCCCGTTTAGCGGCGCCTCGTTTAGCGGCGGCCCGCAGGGCCGGACTCTCCCTTCTCAGGGCTCTCCCTCCCCAACCCAAAAACAAAAAGCCCACCGACTCGCATCGGTGGGCTTTGAATCCAACACAACCGGCGAATTACTTCTCCGTCGGCGCCGAGACGCTGATATCGTCCAGGTTGCCACTCGTCGCCGAGCGCAGCCGGACGCCCGTGCTCCACTCGCCGCTGCCCTGCGTGACCTTCACAAGCAGCGTGTTCACGCCCTTGTTCAGCTTGATCTTGACCTTGTCATCGCCGCGGCCAAATGGCCGCACGACGTTCTTGGCATGGATCAGTCTGTTATTCAGCCACACCTTCAGCCCGTCATCGCTGCCCATCTCCAGCGTCGCTTCCTGCTCCTTGGCCGAAGTGATCTGGGTCCGCAGATAGGCCACGCGGTTGTCGCCGCCGAGAATCCGGTTCAGCTCGACAAACCCCGGGTTCTCCGCATTTCCTGCGGCCAGTGGCTTCCAATCCACGATGCCGTTCCCTCGTTCCGGCGGAAACACCACATTGAACAGCTCCGAGCCATCCTTGCCTTCCTGCATGTACGGCCCCGCCAGCGTCCAGGCGACGATATATCCGTCGTTGATCCCGCCGGCCTCAACAACCTTCATCGCCTCTTCCGCCTGCTTCCGCAGTTCATCCGAAGATGCCGCTGCTTGAATGGCCTTCAATGCCGCCTTGGCTTCCGCGTTGTACGACATCGCCAGCTGCCGCGACAGGCGGATGCCCGCCGTCACCGCATCCGTCGCCAGCGTCGGGTGCTTCAAATACGTCTGCACGAGCTGCAGCGACCCCAGCGCCGGCAGTTCGCCCAGCCCAGCCAACGCCTGCTTCTTCTCATCGTCTCGCTTGGCGATCTCCAGCACGCTGCGATAAACCTCCAGCCGCTGGGCCGACGGCACGTCCTTCGCCGAACCGGCCAAACGGATGCAACCACGCAACGCCAGAATCGCGTGCGTCTGATTGTCGGTCTTCTTCGCCAACTCCAGCACATACGGAGCCGCCGCGAATTCCGGCCAATCCACCAATGTGCGGATCGCCACTTCGCGAACCTCGGTATCCGTGTCACTCGTCGCCTGACGCACCGCCATCAGCGACTTCTCGTCGCGAATACGCGGCAGAACGCGCAGCAGCGCCGACCGGCCCGCGGCCGTCTTCGCTTCGCTCAACGCCGGCAAAACCGCCTGCGAGCACGCACCTTTGTCGCTCGCGCGCGTGCAGATTGCGGCTGCGGCATTCTCCGTCGCCTTCCGCAGACCCGCATCATTCGTCGTTGCAAGCATGCTCGCCAGCTTCGACAGTTGAGCCGGCGTGCCCAGCACCTCCAACCCCTTCACCGCATCGATGGCAGCTGCCGTATCCGAGCTGCCCATCAGCTTCATCAGGGCATCGACCGCTGCCTGCGTGCGCCGGCTGGCCAGCACACTCACCACCGTGCTCCGGCTGCTGGCATCAGCAGAATTCAAACTCTGAATCAACGCCTCATCCACGCCGCTGTGCCCCATCCGCTCCAGCGCCTTCCGGGCGGCCGACGCATCTGCCGAACCCTTCTGCGCCGCTAGTTTCACCAGCATCGCGACGTCGGCTGCCTCGCCATACATCACCATGCCTTCGATCGCCGCCGCGCGGACCTGGGCGTCCTTGCTCTCCGCCAGAACCTTCAGCAACGCCGGCCGCAGGTTCACATCCCCCTGGTCCGCCAGCACGCCAAGCACCGCCATCTGCGCTTCGGGCTTGAACGAAGGCATTGCCGCCGCGAGCGCATCACGCAGCACCTTCTCCGACGGCGTCTGAATCGCCGCTAGCGCCGCCTGCCGCAGCCCGGCATCGTCGCTCTGTAGCGTCGAAAGTGCCAGCTTCACCGCCTCATCCTTCTCCAGCGTGCCCAGCAAACCACGCGTCGCGGCAATGCGAAACGCCTTCACCGAGTCGTTCGTCAGCGAATTGAAGATCGCGACTGCCTCGGCCTTCTTGCCCGCAGCCGCGAGCTTATTGGCCGCATCGATCTGCGCTGTTACCACCGCCCCGTGTAGCCCGTCGCCCACCTTGCTCTTCGCGGCATCCAAAGCCTTCGCGGCTTCGCTCGTGCCAATCGTCCCCAGGGCGAGGATGGCGGCCACCGCCACCTCCGCCTCCTGCCCATCCTTCGTCGCCAGGCTGGCCAATGCTTCCACTGCCTGTGCATCCTGGCGAGCACCGACCGACGAGATCACGCCCACCAGGAGCTTCCCGTTGACCTGCGACAACGCCTGCCGCAAGGCCGCACCCGCCGCCGGGTCCTGAATCGCCTCCAACGCGAACCTCGCCATGTGCGACGTCTTCTCATCCGCAATCAACGGCGCCACCGTCGGCACGCATTCACCCGAGCCGACCACCGACAGCATGCGGCAAAGGAAATTCTTGCCATCGACCGTCGCATCAGCTGCCTTTAACGCCGCGATGAGCTTGGCCTCGATAGCCTTGTGCTGCGCCGCGTTCGCGCTGCGAATCTCCGCCTGAATCGTCGCCGGCACTTCCCGGTCCTTGCCCACCTGCCAGGCAGTAATCTTCTTATACGGATCGCCGGTTGGCTCACTCTGAGCCCGCACGGCCGTCGTGCCCACCAGGCACGCCATCGCCACAAATGCAGTCAAAATCCGAGTATTCATAGGGGTTGCTCCAGCCTTGGTTACAGTTGCCACGGTTCGCGCTTCGCCCGACCCAACAGACGCGATGCAGTCTCATCGCCAATGATCTGCTCGGTATCGGGGTTCCACCGGATCTTTCGGCCCACCATCAGCGCAATCACCGCCAAGTGACCCACGCTGGCCGACCGATGCGCCACTTCCGCCGGCGTGATCGTCGGCCGACGCGACTTGATGCACTCGATGAAGTTCCCAATGTGATTCTGCGAGTTGTACAGGTGCAGTTCGCTCGGCCCGAGCTTCACTTTCAACAGTTCCTTCTGCGACGCATCAAACCCGCCGCGAT
>JBLNDH010000046.1:0-3264 GCA_050261455.1 Bacillota bacterium | reverse complement strand
CCCTCGTCACACCCCTCAACTCACCAACCCCCTGCTGGCCCGCTTCCATCGCTCGTGAAATCTCACTCTCCCTTGCCCCTCTCTCCTTCCCAGGATGAGGGGCAAGGGGTTTATCACATTCACCCTCCCTTGAGCTCCACCGTTTAGCGGCGGCCCGCAGGGCCGGGCTCTCGCTACAGCAGTTTTCGTCTCCCCATAGCGAGCGACCTGACCTGTCATCCTGAGCGCAGCGAAGGATCTCTATGTCCAGTCACTTCTCTTCGCCGCTGGTCCCCTATACTGCCTCATCACCCGCTCTAATCGCCCTGCATTCGCCTCTTATCCGCCAATCGAGCCGGGTTCGTCCCCGGCCCGCTTAACCTCTCAATCCCCACCCTTTGCCGATAATTCCACCTCCACCAACCGATTTCCCTTATGGGACTAACCCCATGTGCAGAAACCCCTTACATGCACCCTGTGTTTCCATCCCCTTGCCTCCGTCCGTTTTCTTCCTAACAATTCCCCTTTTTTCCCGACTATTCCTGTACTCGTGTGGCGCCCTTGCTGCGCGAACGCCGGGAATTAGCCCGGCTAAATTCTGTTTTCGTCCGATAACCGACATTTTGGAGGTCTTCATGCGTCCGCGACTCTTCGCCTTTCTCGCCATCCTGGCGATGCCGCTCTTCTCGCTGGCCCAGCCCCTTGCCGATCGCGTCCCCGCCGACGCCATCCTCTACCTCGGCTGGCAAGGCAGCCAATCCCTCGGCCCCACTTACGACCAAACCCATACCAAGGCCATCCTCGATGCCTCCAACATCCCCCAATTCTTCACCCAAACCCTTCAACGCCTGACCTTCCGCGTTCAACGCGACAACCCCCAGGCCGCCCAGCTCCTGCAGCTCGCCACTGCCGTCGGCGGCCCCCTCTGGCAACACCCCTCCGCCATCTTCTTCAGCGGCATGAACTATGAAGCCGCCGGCCACCCGCAACCCAAGATCGCCATCGTCTGCCGCGCCGACAACGACGCCGATTCCCTCTTCGCCCGCTTCAACGACATCGCCGCCCTCCCCGGCGGCGCCGCTCAGGTCCAAGCCTATCGCCTCGGCAAAGACGTCGCCCTGGCCATCGGCTTCGCCCCCGGTGCCAATCCCCTGGCCGGCGAAGGCACTGCCCTCAAGCCCATCGCCACCAGCGATCGCCTCACTCAATCCCTTGCCCAGGTCCACAAGAATCCCGTCGCCATCGCCTACCTCGATGCCGACCTGCTCCGCGCCACCCTCGATCAGGCCCTGCAGCAGACGAACGATCCCCAAGCCCAGATGTACGTCCCCAAGATCCGCGAAGCCCTCGGCATGACCGGTATCAAGAGCTTCATCTGCACCGGCGCCTTCGAGGGTGCCGATTGGTCCACCCAGGCCTTCCTCGCCGCCCCCGCGCCGCGCACTGGCCTGCTTACCCAGCTCGATCAACCCGCCGTCTCTGAGGACCTCCTCCGCTCCATCCCCAGCTCCGCCAGCTGGCTCGCCGTTGCCCGCTTCAACGCCGCCAAGTTCCTCCAGGAACTCCGCACCGCCGCCGGCAAAGTTGATCCCCAGGCCCAGACCGTGTTCGACCAAGTCATGGGCGTCGCGCAACTGACCCTCACCATGAACATCCAAAAGGATCTCTTCGAACCCCTCGGCGACCAGTGGGCCCTCTACCACGATCCCGCCGCCACCGGCGCCGGCCCCCTCGGCATCACCCTGATCAATCGCCTCGAACGCCCCGAAGACGCCCAGCGTGCCTTTACCAAGCTCGACCTCTTCATCGACAACATGGCCAACGCCCGACTCGCCCGTCAGAAGCTCCGCCTCAACTTCGAAGCCCCCCGCGTTGGCGACCTGACCGTCCATTACGTCTCTCTTCCCCTGATCGCCCCCGCTTGGACCATCAAGGGCAACAATCTCTACGTCGCTCTCTACCCCCAAGTCGTCATCGCTGCCGCCCAAACCCCCGCGCAGGCCAAGACCATCCTCGATAACCCCGACTACCAAGCCATCCAGAAACGCCTGGCCGTCAAGAATCCCACCGCCGTTTCCTTCATCGATTCCTCCCGGGCCGTCGAAAACAGCTACCAGAAGATCCTGGCCCTCTCCCAACTCGGCCTGGGTTCCCTCGACACGATCGGCGTCAAAACCCCCACTCTCGTCCTGCCTCCGCTCAATACCCTCCGCCCCCACCTCACCCCCGCCGGCTCCGCCTCTTGGACCGACGACGCCGGCTGGCACCACAAGGCCCTCCATCCCTTCCCCTGCCTCCCCCTCCTCGGCTGCCTGCCCTGATCATTCCCCCTCGCAACATCCGATACTCAACCGGGGCGATCCCCAGATCGCCCCGGTTCTTTTTTCCCACCCCACGCTCTCTCCCTTTTGCCCAATTGACGATTGAGAATTGACAATTCTCAATCGTCAATTAAGCGTGGAACCCTCTCCTTCGCCGTCCGACCCGAATAAACGCTTGCGGTTTCGCTGACCTACAACGCTCATCCGCCTCCGGATCTGCCTCGATCTCATGCGCACTACCAATTTGCTTTGTCCGCTTCTCCTCGCCAGCGTACATTGCTATCTGGGCCCTCGATAGGCCTCCTCGTTATGACCGATGCCGAACTATTACACGCCTATGCCCACGAGCGATCGGAAGCCGCCTTCCGCACCCTGGTCGATCGCTACGTGCGGCTCGTCTACAGCTCCTGCTGGCGACAACTCCACGACCGCCACCTGGCCGAGGACGCCACCCAAGGCATCTTCGTCCTCCTTAGCCAACGCGCTGGAAAACTGACCGAGTCCCGCGTGGCCGGCTGGCTTCTCACGGCCGCACGCTACGCCTGCGCCAACATGCGCAAAACCCAATTGCGTCGCCAACGCCGGGAAGAGATGGTGGCTATGCACGCGGAGCAGATAACCGACCACGTCGCCAACGACGAAGTGCTGATCATGCTCGACGAAGGCCTCGCCCAACTCGGCGCCCAGGATCGCGAAGCCTTGGTCCGGCGATATCTCCAGGAACAGCCCCTGGCCGCGGTGGGGGAGGCGCTCGGCATCTCCGAAGATGCCGCCCGCAAACGCGTCGATCGTGGTCTCGCCAAATTGCGCAAGTGGCTCCAACGCCGGGGCGTCCAAACCAGCTCGGTTGCCCTGGCGGCCCTCCTGGCGGAAGAGGCCAAATCCGCAGCCCTGCCCACCGAAATGCAGGAGGTGCTGACACAGGGGATTATTCATGCCTGCCAAACCGCTGCCGGCACCGCAG
>JBLNDH010000045.1:0-3956 GCA_050261455.1 Bacillota bacterium | reverse complement strand
GAACGGGGTCGGTTTGGGGGGAGAGAAGGGGGTTGGCGGCAGGGGCTGATCTTGACACAACCATCCGGCTTTTCTATCGTGCGGGACCCTTGGTGCTGGTGCGCGCACGAAAAAGCGGTCTGCCGGCACTAGGAAGAGGCACGTGGCGTCCCGGAATCGGCCGCCTCTTTTTTTAAGTGTTCCAGGAGATAGGCACGCTGAAAGGAGCTTGTGCAATGGCTGCGCTTAAGGTGGGTATCAATGGTTTCGGTCGCATCGGCCGTATGGTGTTCCAGGCGTTGTGCGATCAGGGCCTGCTGGGCAAGGCGATTGACGTAGTGGCGGTCGTGGATATTTCGACCGACGCGAAGTATTTCGCTTACCAGATCAAGTATGATACGGTCCACGGCAAGTTTAAGCACACCGTGGAGACCAAGAAGAGCGATCCGAGCAAGACGGAAGACGATGTCCTGGTGATCAATGGGCACCCGATCAAGTGCGTCATGGCCACCAAGGAGCCGGGCCAGCTGCCGTGGAAGGATCTGGGCGTGGATTACGTGATCGAGTCCACCGGCCTGTTCACCGACAGCGAGAAGGCGAAGGGCCACCTGGCCGCCGGCGCCAAGAAGGTCATCATCTCCGCCCCGGCGAAGGGCGAAGTGAAGACGATCGTGATGGGCGTGAATGAAGGCGAATACGATAGCGCCAAGCACAACATCGTGAGCAACGCCAGCTGCACGACGAACTGCCTGGCCCCGGTCGTTCATGTGTTGCTGAAGGAAGGGTTCGGCGTGGAGACCGGTCTGATGACGACCATCCACTCCTATACCGCGACGCAGAAGACGGTCGATGGCCCGAGCAAGAAGGATTGGCGTGGTGGTCGCGCGGCTGCGTGCAACATCATCCCGAGCACGACTGGCGCGGCGAAGGCGGTTGGTGAAGTGTTGCCGGCGACGAAGGGCAAGCTGACCGGTATGTCGTTCCGCGTTCCGACGCCGGATGTGTCGGTGGTGGACCTGGTCTTCCGTTCGACGAAGGACACGAGCATTGAGGAAATCGATGCGGCGTTGAAGAAGGCCTCCCAGAGCTACCTGAAGGGCATCCTGGGCGTGACCAACGAAGAGCTGGTTTCGTCGGACTTCATCAACGATTGCCGCAGCTCGATCTATGACAGCCTGGCCACGCTGCAGAACAACCTGAAGGGCGAGAAGCGGTTCTTCAAGGTTGTCAGCTGGTACGACAACGAGTGGGGCTACAGCAATCGCGTGATCGATCTGCTGAAGCACATGGCCAAGAAGGACGGCCGGCTGTAATAAGTTGAACGCGTGAAGAACGAGAGACCCTCGTTCCGAGAGCGATTTACGAGGGGCACCCCACAAGGGTGCCCCTCTTTTTGTTGGGGGGAGGGAGGAGCGGCGTGGGGTTATGGTGCGGCGGGGGAATTCGGTAAGATGGGGGTATTCAATAAGAGGAGACCCCCGATGCGTTTTGCTCGACGTTGTGTCACGACGGTGCTGGTTGTGTTCCTTGGCGTTTTGCCATCGCTGGCGTGGGGGGCGCAGGGGCAGCCGACGACGCGGCCGGCGGGGCCGGCGCTGAATCGGTTTGAGTCGACGATCGTGGCATATGAGAAGCGGGATCGGGAGGCGTTTCCGGCGGCGGGGGGGACGTTGTTTGTGGGGAGCTCGACCTTCGCGATGTGGAAGGGCCTTGAGGAGGACTTCCGCGATCTGCACGCCATCAACCGGGGGTTTGGGGGATCGACGATTCCGGAAGTGCTGTATTACATGGATCGGATCGTGTTGCCGTATAAGCCGGCGACGATCGTGCTGTTCTGCGGCACCAATGACATTGCGGGGGGGCAGTCGCCGGAGCGGGTGTTTGAGAACTTCCGGACGTTTGTGGAGCGAGTGCAGAAGGCGCTGCCGGGTGTGCGGGTGTATTACGTTTCGATTCACACGGCTCCGGTGCGAATGAAATGGGTCAAGGAGAATGCGGAGGCCAATCGGTTGATTCGGGAGTTTGCGGAGAAGACGGCGGATGTGCAGTACATTGACACGGCGTCGGTCTTGCTGGATGGGGAAGGGCGGCCGAGAGCGGAGTTTTACCTCGATGATCGGTTGCATTTGAATCGGCGGGGGCAGGAACTGTGGATTCCGGTGCTGCGGAAGGCGTTGGTGGCGAAGAGTGAAGAGCGGGGCAAATGAAGACGGAATCCAGGGGGGATCCCTGGACTTGGAGGGAGGCGTGAGGATTCGAGGAATCAGGAATGGGTGATTGCGGGGAGCCGACCGAGCATTTGTTCGTAGAAGATGCCGTAGCAGCAGGCCTGCGTGAGGGCTATGGATAGGGTTCCGGTCAAAGTCAGGTGTCCTTCGTGGTCGATTCGTCGTCCCAGTTCAAAGCCGGCGGCGATGGCGAGGGGGAGGGAGAAGAAGAGCCAGATTCGCTCGGTTTCCATGAAAGACATTCCGGAGAAGCCGGAGAGGATGATGGCGCTGGTCAGCGAGAGACAGAAGACCGTTGCCCAGCGGGAGGCCTGCTTGTCGCGGAAGCATCCTGCCACGGAGGCGTAGGCGAGGGCACTGAGAGGCAGGCCCGCCGAGATCAGGTAGGCCAGGATTCCGCCGGTGGATCGAAAGAGGTATCGGGTGAATCCACTGAAGCCAACGCCGGTCTGTTCCAGGTGAAGACGGACTGCCATTCTGAAACAGGCGATGAGGTTAAACCCGCTGATCAGGTAGAGGAGCCAGAAGAAGGCGACGAACGCGCCAATGCTGATGGCCAGGACCTTGAGCACGCGCTGGAGGCTTGCCAGCCGAGAACCTATGGCGGCGAGGGTCAGCAGACCCATGAGGATAGCGACCATGTAGGTCGCGAAAGTGCAGAAGACATAGGTGGCGAAGAAGAACCCCAGGAGAGCCGCCGGCCAGGTCTGGTTGTGTTTCAGGGCGCGGATCAGCATCCAGAGGCACATTGCCAGCAGGAACACGACCAGGCTCATGAGGCTGATGGTGGGGAACATGAGGATGCCTGCGCCGGTTGCATAGAGGAGCATGGCTGCGCCGGTTTGCGCGGGGGTGAACTGCAGTTCGGTGCAGATGGCTTTCAAAGGCAGGAGGGACAGGGCTGGCAGGATCACCGCGAGCATCAACGTCAGGTGTGCAGGGCCATGGAGCAGTTCGAATTGGCAGAGCAGGGCGGTTCCGGGGGGGGTAGTGGTGGGCCTTGAAGGACATGGATGGCATCATGGACACATAGCGCTGAAGGAGATCCCGTGAGCTTGTGAAGTTCAGCAAGTCTTCGCGGGTGACGGTGCGGTCCATGCTTTCGGCGACGGTGGCTTTGCCGGCTTTAACGGAGTAGTACCCAAGGGCGCTGGCCATGGCGATCTGGAAGAGGATGAGCTGCCAGAGCAGCCAGCGGCTGCGCAGGCGCTGGCGGGGATGCCAGGCCAGCCAGCCTACCAGTAGCAAAGCGAGTGTTGCCGGGATGATGGCCTCGCGGGGTTGGAAGGATTGGGTGGGGCGGCCATACAGGGGCGAGTGCAAGGTGTAATTGACTCTGCGGTAGATTTCGTTGCGGTAGGTGGTGTGGGTGTAAGACTGGATGAAGAGCTTGTTCCAGGTGATAGCGCCGATGAACAGGAGGGCGGTGCCCGCGAGGATCAAGGGGAAAGTTCGGCAGGTCGGTTTGCACCACCGAGGACCCCAGAGGCCGAGCAATCCGAGGAGCAGCGATGCCGATGCGATGCCGAGCGTCAGATTCTGCCTGGGCAGGCCAAACTTGACGATGTGGTTCAGCAGGAACAGAAGCAGGAGGGTTGTCGCGGCGGCCAGAGTGACCAGGAGCCAAGCCAAAGACTTCAGGTCGCGTGTGCGTAGTGTCGGAGGGGGCTGGATTACCCCCGTGGAGTCATGGTGCATACGGCGGGATGATGGCTCTGCCCGGTGGATGTGTCAAGGTGGGGTGAGGCG
>JBLNDH010000044.1:0-18489 GCA_050261455.1 Bacillota bacterium | reverse complement strand
TGGGGGAGGTTGGGAAGCGTCTTGCGAGCACACGCGAGGGCGAGGCTGGCCGCTGAAGGTTGTGGAGTTGGAGCATATGAAACGTTTCGTCGCTATCGCTCTGGGTTGCCTGGTTTTTCTGGGAAGCTGGCCGGCGTGGGGGGATCCGGGGTGGGTGGTTACGCGGGAGGATTTCCAGCAGCAGCCGGTGGCGCTGGCGGGGATTGATGAGAGCGGTGTTCGCGTGATGGCGGCGGGGGAGAGCAATGCGCAGACGATTGGGTTGGATTCGTTTCTGCAGATCGAGCGGGCGGCGCCAGGGCGGGTGGGGCAGGGGAAGTTTGTGCTGATGCTGCTGAATGGGGATCGTCTGGTGGGGGAGCCGACGGGGTACAAGGACGAGCAGGTGCTGTGGTGCGGAATGGCGGCGGGGGAGATGAAGATCCCGCTGAAGCAGGCCAGTGCGCTGGTGCGGGCGGGGAATGCGATTGACGAGTCGGATCAGCCGCCTACCGAGGATACGATCATCCTGAACAATGGCGACAGCGTGAAAGGGATCATCGGCGACATCGAGCCGGCGAAGGTGGTCATCCAGGCCAATGCGGCGATGGAGATTCCGCTGGAGTCGGTGCGATGGATCCGGTTTGCATTGGCGGGGCAGGCGGGGCAATTGAAGGGGCGGGCGTTCCGTGTTCATTTGAATGACGATTCGTTCATGACGGTGCCGACGCTGCAGGCGAGTGCGGAGAGTGTGACCGTGACGCTGGCGGACGGGGGCAAGCGGGAATTGCCATTGGCGGCTGTGCTGAGTATCGAACAACTCAATGGGCCGGTGAGCTGGCTGTCGTCGCGCAAGGCGGCGCAGGTGGTGCAGATCCCGTACTTTGGCGACACGACCTGGCCGACGCGGATGGATCGCACGGTGGGGGGCAAGCCGATTCAGTTTGGCGGCCGGGTGTTTGGGCGGGGGATCGGGGTGCATGCGTACTCGCGGATCGACTATGCGTTGGATGGAACGTATGAGGCATTCCGGACACAGTATGCGATGGCGCAGGAGGATCGGCGGCAGTATGCGGATGTGACGGTGCGCATCAAGGTGGATGGGAAGGTTGTGCACGAGCAGATGAACTTCCGGGCGGATGTGCTGTCGCGGGTGATTGTGATTGATCTGCCGCGTGAGGCGAAGATGCTGACGCTGGAAGTGGATTATGGGCAGGCCAACGATACGCAGGATCGGTTCAACTGGATCGAGCCGGCGTTATTGCGGAAGAAGCCGGCGACGACGCAGGCGGTGGGGGGCTGACCCACGAAGGGCCACGAAGGACGCGAAGAAATACGAAGATATAAAAAAAGAGAAGACCGGTGCTCGCCGTAACACCGGTCTTCCAAGTCAGGCTGCTCGGCCGAGTCGGCCGAAGACCCACAGCCTCAATTACGTTATCGGTCAAGTTCGAGAGAAACCTTAAGTTTCCCCGTCGGGAAAGCCCACGGACTTGGGCGGGTTGCGCTAATGGCGCTCCTTGTGGCAGCAGAGGTCGATGACAACCGTGCTGGCGAGGATCAGGACATCGTCTTCGTCGGGGGCGATGTCGACGCCGTAGGTATCGGTCAGGGTGAACCAGGATTTGGAGACGGCGGCGACGACCTGGCCATGGCGGGTGAAGGTGTATTCGCGATCGAAGAGGTTGCCGGTGGCTTCCAGGTCATCGGGGCCGGGCACGTCGATCGTAAAGGTGCAGTGGAAGAAGGTGAAGAGGGACTTTTTGACGATCGCGAAGAGGTGGCTATCGCGGTAGATCTCGTAGGTCGGTCCCCAGGAGAGGAGTTTCTGGCGGATGAAGGCCAGTTCGTTGCCGTGCATGTCCTGAAACGAGAGCTTGTCGCCGAGGCTGAAGACGCGGCCATCGACAAAGAACACGTCGCGGCCATCCGCGTCGCGGATGGTGAAGTCGTCGCCAAAGGCGAAGAGCTTCTCCTTCATTTGATAGCGCATGTGGCTCCTTTCCTGAAGAGGATGAGAGGATGGTACGGGGTTGGGTGGGGGACGCCAGTAGAAAGGCGGATTGTTCTTATATCGCAGGGGGCGCCCGGCCCTGCGGGCGGTCGCTAAACGGGGTCTTCGGGAATGCTCAATATTGCGGGATACCGGACTGGTTTGGGGCTGTAATTCGCATGTGGCCAGCGGATCGCTATAATCACACGACTCATATGAGGCAGCAGATGCGTACAGCGAAACTGGCGTTGGAGGACGGGACGGTATTCACCGGGCGGGCATTCGGCGCGTCGGGGACGTCCGAAGGCGAGGTGGTGTTTAACACCTCGATGACCGGTTATCAGGAGATCCTGACGGATCCGTCCTACAAGGGACAGATTGTCACGATGACCTATCCCCTGATCGGCAACTATGGCATCAATCGCCAGGATGTGGAAAGCCGCGTGCCGCACGTGGCGGGGTTCGTGATCCGGGAGCTAGCCCCCGTTTACTCCAACTATCGTGCAGATATGAGTTTGCACGAATACCTGGAGCGATACAACATTATTGGGATCGAGGGCATCGATACGCGGGCGCTGACGCGGAAGCTGCGGATCGACGGGGCCATGCGGGGAATTCTCTCGACCGAGATTCTCGACGATGTGAAGCTGGTCGAGCGGGCTCGGGCATCGGCATCCATGGTGGGGGCGGACTGGGTGAAGGCGGTTAAGCCGGCCAAGCCGTATGGATGGAATGAAAACCAGGGCGAATGGTCGCTGGGCCGGGTGGAACGCGGCGATGGGCTGCATGTGGTCGCGATCGACTGCGGGGCCAAGCAGAATATTCTGCGGAATTTCACGGAGCGAGGCGTCCGGGTGACGGTCTTGCCGCCAGATGTGACAGCCGAGGAGATTCTCAAGTACAAGCCGGATGGGCTGTTTGTTTCCAATGGGCCGGGAGACCCGGCGGCGTTGGATTATGCGGTTCGGCCACTGAAGGGTGTGATTGGGAAGGTGCCGACCTTCGGCATTTGCCTGGGGCATCAGCTTCTGGGGCGGGCACTGGGGGCCAAGACATTCAAGCTCAAGTTCGGGCATCGCGGGGGAAATCAGCCGGTGAAGAACCTGGACACCGGGCGGGTGGAGATCACCAGCCAGAACCATGGGTTTGCGGTGGAGCAGGCGTCGCTGGAAGCATGCGGTGCCGTGGTTACGCACATCAATCTCAACGACAACACGGTTGAAGGGTTCCGGCACAAGACGCTGCCGATTTTCTCAGTGCAATATCACCCGGAAGCGTCGCCGGGGCCTCATGACGCGACCTACCTGTTTGATGCGTTCATCGAGATGATGAAGAGCGGCAAGCCGGTTACAGGAGACCGGCTGGCGGCGCTGCAGGCGTTGCGCGATGTAAAGTAGTCCCTTGATTTGAGAAGACTCACCTGCGCAGGGATATCGTCCGCACTTAATTGACAACTGAGAATTGACAATTGAGAATTGTCAATTCTCAGTTGTCAATTGGGTGGGGTGGGGCGAGGCGGGTTTGCGGGACAACGTCGCCATGTCTTGGTGGGTAATATCTGCATGCGTGGAAGAGTTGGGTTGCTGGTGGCGGCGATCGCGGGGGTGCTGGGCGCGCAGGGAGCGAGCGTACGGGCGGAGGATTGGCCGCAGTGGGGGCGAGATGGGTCGAAGAATGCGGTGTCGCCAGAGAAGGGGCTGGTATCGTCGTTTGAGCCGGGCAAGTTCAAGGCGGATGGGGAGGAGATTGATCCAGCGACTACGAAGAACATCAAGTGGATCGCCAGACTCGGTTCGGCGGCGTATGGGAATCCGACGGTGGCGGGGGGAAGGGTCTTTGTCGGCACGAACAATGAGCCGGCTAAGGATCCCAAATACCAAGGGGATTACGGGATTGTTCAGTGCCTGGAGGAAGGTAGCGGCAAGCTGCTTTGGCAATTGGCGGTGCCAAAGCTGGCGGCAGGGAAGAACTGCGATTATGAGCAGGTGGGGATCTGCTCGTCGCCGGCCGTCGATGGCGATCGGGTGTACCTGGTCACCAGCCGATGCGAGGTGATTTGCCTGGATGTGAACGGCTTAGCCAATGGAAATGATGGGCCGTTCAAGGAGGAGGGGCAGTATGTGGCCGGGCCGGGCAAGCCGCCGATCGAAGTGGGGCCCAAGGATGCGGATATCCTTTGGCGATTCGACATGCGCGATGAGTTGGGGGCGTTTCCGCATCAGATGACGGCCAGTTCGGTGCTGGTGGCAGGGGACCGGTTGTATGTGACGACCTCGAACGGGCGGGATTGGACGCGGAAACATATCCCCTCGCCGGACGCTCCGGCGCTGATCTGCCTGGACAGAAGGACGGGCCAGTTGTTGGGGCAGGAGCGGTCCGGGATCAGTCGGCGGGCGTTCTTGAGCAACTGGTCGTCGCCTGCGCTGGGCAAGGTCAATGGCCAGGATCTGATCATCTTCGGCGGCGGGGATGGGATCTGCTACGGGTTTGATCCGGTGCCGGTGAAAGGGGCGGATGGCATTGGAGTATTGAAAGAGATCTGGCGTTACGACTGCAACCCGCCACAGCGACGCGTGCGTGATGGCAAACCCAGCAAGTATGGGGATCCTAAAGGTCCCAACGAGATCATCGCCACGCCGGTGTTTCACAACGGGCGTGTGTATGTCGCCACGGGTCAGAATCCCGAGCAAGGGGATGGGGCGGGTTGCCTGAGTTGCATTGATCCGGCGAAGGTCGGCGACATTACAACCGGCGGGAAGATCTGGGCCGATGAAGAGATGCCCCGATCGCTCTCCAATGTGGCGATTGCCGATGGACTTTTATATCACGTGGATTATGCCGGCATTGTGCGGTGCTACGATGCCGAGAACGGCAAACTGTATTGGCAGCATGATACGGAGACACGCGTCTGGGGTTCGCCGCTGGTGGCGGATGGGAAAGTCTACCTCGGCGGGGAATCGGGCGCATTTGTCATCTTGGCGGCGGGTAAGGAGAAAAGGGTGATCGGGCAGATGACTTTCGAGTCGCCGATCTTCTCGTCCGCCATCGTGGCCAATGGCGTGCTGTATGTGGCGACCGAGAAGCACCTGTATGCGATTCAAGAGGGGGGCAAGCGATGAAAGCCATGGTGCATAGAGCCGATTTCACAAACGGGATCCTGCGGAATGGGTGCCACGGGCAGTATGCTGCTGGTGCAATCTTTCCGAAGGAAGACACTGGCGGGCAAGCCGCCAGTGGGATCCGAAATGCTGGCGGTGGCACCCCCAACCCGGTTCTGAAGCGGCTCCTTCGTCCTTTGTCCTTGGTTCTCTGTCCTTTGCTCATTGCGGTTTGCCCGACACTGGGAGTCGCTGCGTCGGTGTATGCGAATGATTTTGAGAAGGCCGAAGTGGGGAAGGTCCCCGAGGAGATGATGGTTCTGGCGGGGGAGTTTGCGGTGCGGAAGCAGGGGGGGAATCAGGTTCTGGAACTGCCGGGGGCACCGCTCGATACGTTTGGCGTGCTGGTGGGACCCGAGGCGAGTGGCGAGGCCGCTTGCGGGGCGCGCATTCTTGGTCTGCAGACGGGTCGGCGGTTTCCGGAGTTTGGTGTGGGGCTGGGAGGGGCCAGCGGATACCGTTTGTGGCTCATGCCAGCCGTCGGTGAATTGCAACTGATCAAAGGGGACGAGGTCAAGGCGAGTGTTCCATACCCGTGGACATCCGGTACGTGGACGGCGATGCGGCTGCAGATACGTAAGCTCGCGGATGGAAAATGGCGACTGGAGGGCAAGGCGTGGCCGCATGGCCAGGCCGAGCCTGCGGCTTGGATGATCGGCATGGACGAAAGTGAGAAGCCTTTGACTGGCCGGGCGTCAATCTGGGGAATTCCGTATTCGGAACAGTCCATTCAGTTTGACGAGATTGTCATGAGAGCCGGCAATCGGAAATAGGTTCCCTGCTTGCACTTGACAGAAGTGCCGCTTGCTTGAATGCTATTGGCTCCCTTACTGGGTGTTGGTAACTCAAACCTTATTTGTGAGTGTTGTAAGCTATGACATCGATGGCTGTTCCGGGAGTTGCTCCCGCGGGTACTGTACAGGAGTCCGCTCCTCAAAGTGTTGCCAAAAAACCAAGTCCCAAGCTGAGTTGGGTTCAGGTTGGCGGCATTGTGCTGGCGATTGCCGGCTTTTTCCTTCCTTACTTCGTGCAGGTGCCGAACCTGTCCGTGGCCGGGCACCGGATGCTAGGGATCTTTTTCGCGGCGATCATCCTGTGGATTACGGAAGCGGTTCCGATGCATGCCACAGCGGTGTTGATTATCCTGCTGATGATCATGCTCCTGGGGCAGGACGCGCCCAAGTTCATGACCCGGGCGTTGCCGAAAGGGTTTAAGCTGCTGACCGCGAAGGAGATCTTCGCGACGTTGTCGGATCCGACGATCATCCTGTTTCTGGGCGGGTTCTTCCTGGCGGATGGCGCGTGCAAGTTCAACCTGGATAAGAGCCTCTCGGCGGTGGTGCTCAAGCCGTTCGGAACGCGTCCGCGGATGGTGCTGTTTGGGATGATGTTGATCACGGCGATCTTCAGCATGTTCATGAGCAACACGGCGACGACCGCGACGATGATGGCGGTGGTGCTGCCGGTGATTGCACAACTGCCCCCAGGCGACAAGGCGAGGACGGCCTTCGCGCTGGCGATTCCGGTGGCGGCGAACGTGGGCGGCATCGGTACGCCAATTGGCACGCCCCCCAACGCCATTGCGTTGGGTGCGTTGTCGGCGGCGATGGGCAAGAGCCCGATCACCTTCATGCAGTGGATGGTCGGTGCGGTGCCGTTCATGGTGACGTTCCTCTTGATCGCCTGGGTGCTGTTGGTGGTCTTCTTCCCGCCGACGCTCAAGTCGATGAAGCTGGATATGTCGGCGAAGTTTGACAAGTCCTGGTCGGCGCTCATCTTTTACGCGACGTTCATTGTGACGGTCCTGCTGTGGATGACCGAGTCGTTGCACGGGATCAGCTCAAACGTGGTGGGTTTCCTGCCGGTGGTGGTGCTGCTGTGCACCCGCGTGTTCACGGTCAAGGACATGCAGGCGTTGGAATGGCACGTGCTGTGGCTGGTGGCCGGTGGTATCGCGATGGGGCTGGGGATCCAACGGACAGGCATGGGCGAGTGGTTTGTGAAGCTCTTCCCGTGGGATCGGATGTCGCCGATGGTGCTGACGGCCGTGTTGGCCGGTGCGGCGTTGTTCGTCGGCACGTTCATTTCTCACAGTGCGACGACGAACCTGCTGGTGCCGCTGGGGATTACGATGGCGCAAGGCATGGTTGTGGCTGCGCAAGCGGCCGGGAAACCTTCGCCGATCAGCGTGACGGAAGCGGCAGTGTTCATCGCGATTGGGTCGTCGCTGGCGATGTCGCTGCCGATCAGCACGCCACCCAACGCCATTGCCTTTGCTACTGGCGAGGTGAAAACGAAGGACATGGCGCTGGTGGGCTCGATCTTTGGTGTGGCGGCTTGGCTGACCTTTGTGACCTTGGGCCCGTGGTTCTGGAAGTTTATGGGTATCCTGCCTAAATGAGCTTATCGCACGCCATTTTGCACCGCTATGCAGTGCTGTGCATCCACAGCGACCCCGAGTCGCTGCACAGGCTGGCGGAAGGCATATGGCAGTTGTCCGGGTCGGCGCTCGGGATTGTGCCGTGCGCCGACCCGGACGAAGCGCAGCTGGAGCTGGCAGAGCTTCAAGAACGCGGGATCATTGTGCCGATCGTGTTCGGCTATTCGATCACCTGTCTGGACCGCGTCTGCGGGATGCCGAATTTTCGGAATAGCCGAAGCGTGTTAGTGGCCCCGGGGGAATATGTGGGAGTTGGCAAGGAACGCGTGGATGCGTGCCTGGCCATGCCCATCTCGGCAGGGGAGCTGCGGCATTGTGTGTCGCAGCAGTTGACGGCATATGTTCTGGAGCACGCGCCGGAGGACGTGGAGTACTTCGGCGATCTGATCGATGGGACGCAGCTTCGTCGGGCGTATGCCGAGTGTGCGCGAACCTGTAACGCGCTGACCAGCCAGTTACGGGCGATGCAACGCAGCTTCATGGCCTCTACGGAATTGAGCGATGACGAGGCCGAGCAGGCGATGCTCGAAGGGATCGACCGGGCTCTGCATCGTCCGCCGCGACGGAGGCTGCCGGCCGGTTCGGTGCTGCTGCGGGAAGATGAACCGGTCTCGGGCATCTGGATCATCCTGGACGGGGAGGTGCAGTTGACCCGGCAGGTCAATTCGCAGGAGTTGGTGCTGGATTCCCGTTCTTCGGGGCCGATCGTGGGCTTGCTGTCCCTGGCCCAGCGGCAGGGGGCGTTCTTCAGCGCCCGAGCTTCCACCGATGTGACCGCGTTGTTTGTGACGTGGGATCAGCTCGATCAGACCATGCAGAGCGATCCGTCGCTTTCGGTGCACTTCGTGACCGTGCTGGTCCGATCGCTGATGACGCGGCTGCGGCGAATTGTCGAGCTGCAGGTGCAGGTGGAACAGTTGAACAGCGAGGTTGCGGCCGAGCGCGATCAACTCAGCCAGACGCTGGGGCGGCTGGAGCAGGCGCAGACCCGCCTGATTGAGCAGGAGAAGATGGCGACCCTTGGGCAACTCGCGGCGAAAGTTGCTCATGAATTGAATAATCCTATCGCGGCGATCCATCGAGCCGCCGATTATATTGGGGAGGACGTGGCGGTTCTGCTGGGTTGGCTGCCGGACGTTGAATCGGTCAACATGGTCATCAACACGGCACTGAACGAGACGCCGATGCCCACACGCGAGCTTCGCGAGCGGCGTGAGGCGTTGGCGGCGGCGATCCGTGATGACGACTTGGCCAGACGTCTTCTGAAAGTGGGCGTGACTACGGTTGAAGAGTACAAACGCCTGTTTGCCGGGCTGTCGGGTAACGAGCTGTCGCGTCGCCTGGTATTGATGGAACGGGCGTATCAGCTGGGCGTGGCGCTGCGAAACATCCGGTCCAGTTCCCAGCGGGTGACGGCGATCATCCGTAGCCTGCGATCCTATGCCCGCTCGGACGAGGAGCCGGTTGGCAATGTGGACGTCCATGAGGGTTTGGACGACACGTTGCGATTGTTCGGTGCGGCGTTGCATGGAGTCGAAGTGGTGCGGATGTTCGGAGATCTGCCCCCTATCGAGTGCCGGATGGGCGAGCTGAACCAAGTATGGACCAATTTGATCTCCAACGCAGTGGAAGCGATGGGGAATACGGGTACGTTGACGATCCAGAGCGATGTGCCGGATGCGGAGCACGTGCGGGTTCGAATCATCGATAGCGGGCCGGGAATTGCGGTGGAGAATCTGAACCGAATTTTCGATCTGAACTTCACGACCAAGCGAGGGCAGGCGCAATTTGGCCTGGGAATGGGGCTGGTGATCTGTCGGCAGATCATCTCCCGGCATGGGGGAATCATTTCGGCAGAATCGCAGCCTGGCCGAACGTGTTTTTCTGTGGTGCTGCCTGTACGGTATCCAAGACCGACGAGCGAGGACGAGCCGTGTGTCGGCCCGATGGATATGGACAATGCGGAGTAAGCGAGGAAGCCATGGCAAAAATCATCATCCTGTGTGTGGACGATCAGCGAGAGGTTTTGGACGCCTTGGAACGCGACCTGGGGGCGTTTGTTCCCGCCTTCGAGGTGGAGGCCGCCGAGAGTGTTGAAGAGGCCCGGCGAGTTGTGCAGAAGGCTATCAGCAGTGGCAAGCAGGTTGGCCTGGTTCTGGCGGATCATCTGATGCCTGGGTCGACGGGCGTGGACTTTCTGATTGAGTTGAATCGGCAACCCGCAACCGCGCCGACGCGGAAAGTGCTGATCACAGCTCACGCCGGTCTGGAAGACACGGTCAAGGCGGTAAACGAAGCCGGGCTTCACCACTACATTGCCAAGCCTTGGAAGCGTGAGGAATTGCAGTCGACAGCGCGCAAGCAGCTGACGGAGTACGTTGTTCACAACGTGGAGGACGTGCTGCCGTATGTGAAAGTCCTGGATGGCGTCCGATTGATGCAGGTGGCGAGAACGCGGCTGTCGGATCGCTAGAACCGCCGCGGGCGAGGATCGCTCGAAGTCAGTGCAAGACAAAAAGAAACCCCGGACCGTTGGGTCCGGGGTTTCTTGTTATCTCAAAGAGACTGGCTGTGTCAGGTTGCGTCGCTGGACGCCTGGGCCAATTCGGGCTTGCTCTGATCGCTCGAGTTCAATGCCTCGAAGTACAGATGCTTGGTGTTGTCGGCCTCGGTCTTGACCGAGATCCGGATCAAATCCTTGCCACCGAAATGGCCGCGGAGGATTTCCTCCGAAAGCGGGTCCTCGACGTTCTGCTCGATGGCCCGACGCAGCGGACGGGCGCCGAAGTCGGTGTTGGTTCCCTTCTCAATCAGGAATTCCTTGGCTTCGGGCGTCAATTCCAGCTTCAGGCCTCGTTCGGTCAGCCGTTTGGTGACCTTGCCCAGCTCCAGATCCACGATCAGCTCGAGGTTCTTGCGGCTCAGAGCGCGGAAGACGATCACGTCGTCGAGACGGCCGATGAATTCGGGGCGGAAGTACCGCTCGATCTCCTTCATCAGCATTTCTTTCATCTTCTCATAGCTCTGCTCTTCCTTAGCAGCCTTGCCGCGGCCGGACAGACCGAACGGCTGCACGCCGCCCTTGATCAGATCCGCGCCGATGTTGCTGGTCATGATCATGACCACGTTCCGGAAGTCCACCCGCCGCCCGAAGGAGTCGGTCAGGTGACCTTCTTCCATGATCTGCAGCAGCATGTTGAACACGTCCGGGTGCGCCTTTTCGACTTCGTCGAGCAGCACAACGCTGTACGGCCGGCGGCGGATGCGCTCGGTGAGCTGGCCGCCTTCTTCGTAACCGACGTAGCCCGGAGGCGCGCCGATCAACCGGCTGACGTTGTGCTTCTCCATGTACTCGGACATGTCGATCTGCACCAAGGCGTCTTCATCGCCGAACATGAATTCGGCCAGCGCCTTGCTGAGCAGCGTCTTACCGACACCGGAGGGCCCGAGGAACAGGAAGGTTCCGACCGGGCGATGCGGGTCCTTCAGACCGCTGCGAGCGCGGCGGATGGTCTTGGCGACGGCCTTGATGGCTTCGTCCTGCGAGACCACGCGCTTGTGCAGCTCGTTTTCCAGTTCCAGCAGCCGCTGGGCTTCTTCCTTCTCGAGGCGAGTCAGCGGGATGCCGGTCATCTTGCTGACGACTTCGGCGATGACTTCTTCATCCACCACGCCGTCAACTTCCTTGGCCTTCTCTCGCCACTGCCGCTGCATCTCCTCTTTCTTCTTGCGGAGCGCCTCAGCCTGATCGCGGAGGCGCGCGGCCTCTTCGTATTCGGCGTTCTTGACCGCCTCGTCCTTCTGGATGCTCAGCCGCTCGATCTGCTCTTCGATCTCGGCGAGATTTGGCGGCTTGGTCATGCTCCGCAGACGAATGCGGGCACCGGCCTCGTCCACCACGTCGATCGCCTTGTCGGGGAGGCACCGGCCGGTGATGTACCGGTCGGACAGCTCCACCGCCGACTCCAGGGCCACGTCGAGGATCTGCACCCGGTGGTGCGCCTCGTAACGGTCACGCAGGCCCTTGAGGATCGCCAGCGTGTCTTCCTTGCTGGGCGGATCCACCGAGATGGGCTGGAACCGCCGCGCCAGGGCGGCATCCTTCTCGATGTACTTGCGATACTCGTCGAAGGTCGTCGCGCCGATGCACTGGATCTCGCCACGCGAGAGGGCCGGCTTCAGCACGTTGCTGGCGTCGATGGCGCCTTCAGCGCCGCCGGCGCCGACCAGCGTATGCAGCTCGTCGATGAAGAGGATGACGTTCTTGGCCCGACGGACCTCGTTCATCACCGCCTTGATGCGTTCTTCGAACTGCCCGCGGTACTTCGTGCCGGCGACCATCATCGCCAGGTCCAGCACCACGATGCGCCGGTCCACGAGGATCTCGGGCACGGAGTTGCTGACGACCATCTGCGCCAGGCCTTCGACAATTGCGGTCTTGCCGACGCCCGCTTCACCCAGCAGCACTGGGTTGTTTTTCTGGCGGCGGCACAATATCTGGATTACGCGTTCGATCTCGTTCTTCCGGCCGATGACCGGGTCAAGTTGACCTTCGCGGGCCAACTCGGTCAGGTCACGCCCGAAGCTGTCGAGCGCGGGTGTCTTGCTCTTGGCTTTCTGCCCCTGTTTTTCAGGTGCATTGGGTTCTTCGTTTTCCACGCCTGCTCCAAGAAGATTGAGGACCTCCTCCCGCACTTCTTCAAGCTTCAAGCCGAGGTTCATAAGGACCTGGGCCGCTACCCCGTCATGCTCACGGAGCAACCCAAGCAAAAGATGTTCCGTACCTACGTAATTATGGTTGAGGTTTCTGGCCTCTTCGATCGCATACTCGATCACTTTTTTGGCACGCGGTGTCTGAGGAAGCTTGCCCATGGTCACCATGTCTGGACCACTTTTGACCAGCTTCTCGACCTCGAGGCGGACCTTGCGCAGGTCTACATCGAGGTTCTTCAGCACGTTCGCGCCAACCCCGCTCCCCTCCTTCACCAATCCAAGTAGGATGTGCTCGGTCCCAATGTACTCATGGTTGAACCGCTGGGCTTCCTGGTTCGCCAGCGCCATGACTTTGCGGGCCCGATCCGTGAATCGTTCAAACATGTCCATCTCCTGTTGGCTGATGGATTTGACGCATCAGCCCCTCTACGCGTTCCGTGCGTTGCGTCGCGGCTTTTAGCAAGCCACGAGGACTCTCGCCCTCGATTCTATTACCAAAGTGTCTGTAATCAAGAAACGACCCGGCGCGCCGATTGCAGTACACAAACCGTCACGCTGTGAGACATAGTACGATGGCGGCGACAAAACGTGCGACGGGAAATCACATAAGCAATTCGCCATTCAGTGACTTGCATCGTCACATTGTCATGCCCGCTGAAGCGGCATCCGCGCAACCGGCAGCGGCCTGGACTTGCTGCTGAGCCCGCTTCGAGTTGGCGGCAGGTCCTGTAAATTGAACCACTTCGGTATCGACTCGGTTGGCTGAATCCTGAGGTCGGCTGAGCGTTTTACGTCCGATAGGGTTGGCTCCGGCTGTCAGCTTGGAGATATTGCGCAGTTGTATCGAAACCGGTTATCGATTAGAAGCATCGCTCGTCGGCCGGGTGTCATCCCGGGGAATGGAGCAGTTGAGTGGATCTGGTACGTAAGTTCATTGATATCTTTCTACACCTGGATAAGACCCTTGATATCTATGGCAATGCCTTGGGGGGCTGGTTGTATGTCGTGCTGTTTATCGTCTTGTTCTGTGAGACGGGCCTGGTGGTGACGCCTTTCCTCCCGGGCGATTCGCTGCTGTTTGCGGCAGGGGCTCTCATCGGAACGGGCGTTCTGAAGATCGACCTCATCTTGGCGATGGTCATCATGGCGGCCGCGGCCATTATTGGCGACGCCGTCAACTATTCCATCGGCCATAAAATCGGTCCGAAAGTCTTTTCCCGCGAGGACTCGTGGCTGCTCAATAAGAAGCACCTTAACCAGGCCCACGAGTTCTATGAGCGATATGGCGGCAAAACGATCATCCTCGCCCGGTTCATTCCCGTGATCCGCACGTTCGCCCCGTTCGTGGCCGGCATCGGCAACATGAGCTATCCGCGGTTTGCGCTCTACAACATCACGGGCGGCGTCGCCTGGGTCATTCTCCTGACCCTTGCCGGACGATTCTTTGGGCAGATCGAGTTCGTGAAGAAGCACTTCGAGATCGTGATCTTCGCGATCATCTTCATTTCAGTCCTTCCGGCAGTTTACGAGTTCTGGAAGAACCATCGCGAGGCAAAGCGACGTGATTCGGAAGTCCCGCAGTCATCGAAGTCGCCGGCCGACGTGGAAGCGAATAGCTGATTCGTAGTTATCCGAAATAGAAGATTAACGCCCACGGACTGCAGCAGGCCGTGGGCGTTTGTTTTCGATGAACAGAGTGTCCTCTTAAGAGATGGTTTCAGAACCGCATGTGGGGTGCCACTGGCGGATTGCCCGGTAGCATTCGGAGGTGGGGAGATAATGAAGAATCGCGATCCATACGAGTTGGTCAAGCTGGTCCGAGACGTGCTTTTTAAGGACTGGAACCCCATCGGCTGCGGGGTGCCAGAAGATGAGTATGACTCCTATATTCCCGGAATCACTAGACTCCTGCTTCAAGGAGCAGATTCGCAGCAGATTTCGGATCATCTGTACACACTGGAAACCGTCAACATAGGATTGCGGGGCAACCGAAAACGCAATGCTTGTGTCGCCGCGAAGCTGCTGTCATTGATAGGCGATCGCGGACGCAGATAGTCTGCTGATGGTGTGGGCAGTTGAACCTACTACGGGATCAGTGGTTTGTCATGGTTTTGAGTGCGCTAGGTCAGTTCGGTAGGCTACACACGCCCGCCCGGTTCGCTGCAGCGGGTGGTTATCTCGTGGGCTGGGTGGCCGCCTCGGCTCTTTCCGGCAGGTTCAGTTGCCATGAAACGCCGAAGCGGTCGGCGCACCACCCGAACCGTCGACTGAAGCCGTAGTTATCAACCGGCATAAGCACCTTGCCGCCCTCCGAGAGCTTCGCGAACGCGGCGTCCAACTCGCCGGCCGACGCGAAGTCGACGAACAACGAGATCGACGGCGTGAACGTGAACGCGTGCTTCACGTAGCTGTCGCTGAACAAAAGTCGATGGCCGTTCAGGTTGACGTGCGCCAGCTTCACGGTGCCTTCAGGTCCCGGCCCCGCCGGCCCGTACCGTTCAATCCGTTCGATGCGAAGGCCGGGGAAAACAGACGCGTACAGCGACATCGCTTCCTGTGCGTTGCCTTCGAACATCAGAAATGTCGAGGCGGTGGCGGCGGACGTTGGTTCAGCCGATGGCATCCGGTGGCACCCCAAGCTTACCAGCATGATGGCGAGGACGAGCAAGATCCGCATCGGTGATCTCCACGCGAGAAAGCCTTCCATGGATGAGACCGGCCCTGCAGCATAACCTCCCGAAAAACGAAGAGGTAGTCGGGCAGTTTCATCTGCCGTCAAGTGCGTGCGTTCGGTGGTCCCGGCGGGGGCTCCGTCCTTGATGCCTTCAGTCGTACGGCGTCAGGATGCGGCGACGTGGGCTTCACGTCTGTCGACATCGTAGGCATAGGCCCGACGAACCCTCTCCGCGGTGGCCTTGGCTCTAGCTGATGGTCTTTTATGACATCTTGCCATTAGGGAGCCCTGCACTGGCAGCAAGCTGTTAGTGGCACTGCGAAAGCCAGCTCTCGGTTATGAAACCGCTTCTACGCCATTATGGCCACAGCGGCGCGCCGGCCAACCCGGCCGTTTCAGGTTGCCCGGTGATCAGATTGGCATTCTGAACTGCTTGGCCCGCGGCACCTTTGCAGAGGTTGTCTATTGCGCCCAAGGCGATGACCATGCCCCGTTCCGGGTCGGCGGCGTAGGAGACGAATACCAGGTTCGATCCCGTCGCCCACTTGGTATGCGGAGCCTTATCGACCACCCGGACAAACGGGCGATTGGCATAAAACGCTCGGGCGGCTTCGAGGCACTCGGCCGTCGTCGCTTTGCCGTGAGCGTAGCAGGTCGAAAGAATGCCACGCGTCATCGGGACCAGATGAGGCGTGAACGTCAGCGATGCCTGGCTGCCGGCGATCTTCGTCATGGCCTTGATCATTTCCGGCACATGCGCGTGCTTGAGCAGGCCATACGCCGACACGTCCTCATTCACCTCGGCATATCCGAAGGTGGACCCGCCGCCGCGGCCGGCACCGCTCACCCCACTCTTGGCGTCGATGATGAGGTTGGCCGGTTCGATGAGTTTGTTCGCGAGCAGGGGGGCCAAAGCCGCCAGGGTGGCCGAGGGATAGCACCCGGGGTTGGCGATACGCGTGGCCTTGCGGATCTGGTCCGGCCAGACGTCCGCCAGACCATACGTCCACCCTTCGGCAAAGCGATGGTCGCCGCCGATATCGACGATCTTGGTTTCCTTCGGCACGCGGGCCAGGGCTTCCTTCGATTGTCCCGAAGGCAGCGAAGCAAACAGCACATCCAGCTTGGGTAACGCCGCGACATCCCACTTCTGGATCACCACGTCGCCAAGCTTGCCGATGCCGGGAAACTTCTCGATCAGCTTCGTGCCGGCGCTGGATTCGCCCGCCACGTAGACCACCTCAAAGGAGGGGTGATTTGCGCAAAGCCGCAACACTTCCCCGCCGCCATAACCACTCACGCCAACAATGCCGACTCGAATGCTCATAATTGATCTACCAAATCTTCACGCCGGGTTCGGAGCGAAGCGACGACCCGGATTCTTCTCTGGTTCTAAAACCACTTCTTAGGCGGAAGATTATGGCGGAGCGATTGGAGAAAACAACTGGATGCGACAGGTGAGCAAATGGCGATTACTGCCGAGCCAGGTTCTTCCTGACCCACTCGCGAACCGCAGTCGTCCAGTTCATCTCATCCGTATTGCGAGCCAGATCCAGCAGGTAGTCGATTTGCACTGTCGAAAGCATCGGGAAGGCGACGCTGTGCTCTAGCTCGTGGTACTCGCCGTCGCCCTCCAAATGATAAACGCGGACGTGCCGCCCGTCATCTCGCCAGAGCTCGGGTACGCCTAGCGATTGGTAGATCGGTATCCGCCTTACCATCCGCTGGCTGATCTCCACCTCGACCGCCAAGTCCGGCGGTGGATCGCTCGCCAAATCAATCTCGTCCTTGCCTCGGATCTGCGCTACATGCTGGATATAAAAGCACTGATCAGGCTCCAGCCCCTGCTGCAGGTCTTCCCGGCGGAACGTTGTCGATCCGCCTCCCTCAAAGGGGATCCTCAGATCTTCGGCCACAATGTTGACAATAAGCCCGATGAGTCTGGCTCGCTTGTCATGTTTCCACGACGGCGACATGAGCTCCAGCCTTCCCCGGTCGTATGTGACGAAAATGTGCCGGTCTCCTACCCTTTGCAGAAGCGACTCGTAAAACGGCCAATCCACGTCATCCAACAAGAACCGCTGCTCGGATGGAATGGATGCTGTGGTCATGGCATTCCTCAATGGAAAGGCTCGCTTTGCCAACTGCATCATATCATGGCACCACGGGCAGCGACTTGCCTTTTTCCTTCTGGATCTCCTTGCGTTCGTTCCCCACCTCTCCGGCCGGGTCCGGCGGCAGCACGTCCACCTTCTTCTCGCCCAGCTTTGTTTCGCCGCGTTCGATGCGGGCCTGGAATTCGCGGCATTCTTTCAATAGCCGTTCGAGAATCTCCTCTTCCGGAATGTTGGCCACACGCTCACCTTGCACGTAGATGATCCCGCGATGATTGCCGGCGAAGATGGCGATATCCGCCCCTTCGCATTCGCCGGGGCCGTTTACTACGCACCCCATGACCGCCACCTTGATCGGCTGGCGGATTTCCTCGGCCAGCTTCTTCCGCACTTCCTGCACCAGCTTGAACAGGTCCACCTGGATGCGTCCACAGGTTGGGCAGGCAATCAATTCCGCCCCTACACGCTGCCGCAATCCCAGCACATACAGCAGTTCCAAACCGTCCTGGACTTCATAGATGGGGTCATTGGCATAGCTGATGCGGATCGTGTCGCCGATGCCAGAACACAACAGATGCCCCAGCGGCACGACCGAGCGAATCGTTCCCGTCTCCTTCGGCCCGGCATGCGTGACGCCCAGGTGAAGGGGATACTCGAATCGCTTGCTGATCTCCGTATAGGCATCCACGACCACCAGCGGATCGATGCTCTTGGCACTGATCACGATGTCATGGAAATCCTCTGCATGGAAGATCTCCAGGTACTCTTCCAGCTTGGTGATCATGATCGCCAGCAGTTGGCCATGCTTGTTATTGGAGAAAACGGCCCCCAGTTCCTTCATCCGTTTGAGCTTGTCCTTGCGTTCGACGATCGAACCTTCGTTGACGCCGACGCGGATGGGGATCTTGCGCGCCTTGCAGGCCTGGATCACGTCCTTCACCTGGGCTCGGTCATTGATGTTGCCGGGATTGAGGCGGATCTTGTGGACGCCGGCCTCGATGGCCTCCAGTGCCCTCTGGAAGTGGAAGTGAACATCGGCCACAATGGGGATGCGGACCTGGGGAAGGATTTCCTTAAGTGCTTGGGTATCCTTCTTCTCCGGCACGGCAACCCGGACGATATCGGCCCCGGCGGCGGCGAGTTTGTTGATCTCCGCCACGCATCTGTCGATCTCGTGAGTGTGGCCGGCCGTCATGCTTTGCACCGACACCGGACTATCGCCGCCAATGCCAACGAACCCGTGTAACTCATCGCCCAGCAATACTTTACGCGTCTTGCGGCGTGTAATCATCCGCATCTCCTTCAAGATCAAGCAATTGTTATCGGGCAATCGTAAGACCGCCCGCTGGCTAAATCAACGAACTATACCCCTAACGCTACCCCTCCCTGCGCTGTCTATCGATCAGACTGGATGGAGT
>JBLNDH010000043.1:0-4767 GCA_050261455.1 Bacillota bacterium | reverse complement strand
CTCGGCGTTCTGGATCAGCCTGTTGAACAGGTGTTGCGGGCCCTGCGAAGTCTGTTCGGCGCCGATGACATTCTGGTTTACCTCTTCGAGGGTGCGTTCGTTATCCCAATTGACGAATTGGAAGCCGCCGAGGGTGTCGTTGGGGATGCCGTCGGTTCTGGATCGTCGAATGGCGATCCAGTTGTGCTGATCCCAGTCGCCGTCGGCGCCGTAGAACTTAAGGATCATGTAGTCGATGAAACTGGGGATATCGAGGTACTTCTGGAAATCCTGGTAGGCGGCATCCGAAGCCAGGCCGGCGTTGGCTTTGGCGAACATGGTGTTCCAGGCGGCCAGATCGCCATCGACGGCACGCAGGCCGCCGTGGTCGGAGATCTTCACCACATCGTAGTCTTCCTCTTGGCCGCCCAGATAACTTTCCGCGAACGCCGCGTTGGGCATCTCGGTCGGATTGTAGATGCCCCAATACAATCCGTTGATATACAGGTGGACGAAGTTCGCATGCCGGGACAGGTCGCCCATGCCGAATTGAGTGTCGGTATTCCATTGATCCTGGATGTACTGGCCACGAGCCCGCTGAGCGGCTTCCATATGGACCCAGGAATTGTTGTATCGCCCGCTGAGGACGATGCTTTCGAATTCGTCAGTTGCGTCTTCGCCAAAGAGCGGGAAATTCAGCTCCCCATCTTCGGAATCGCGGAAGGAGACGGTGAAGGAGTGCTTGGGGTTCTTGGTGGGCACGCGGCTGCCGCCGCCGTGGATCTGCACCGCCGCATTGATCTGGAAGCCCTGCGTGCCATCGGGGTAGATCAGTTCCAGCGAGGCGGAGCGGCGCCATTGCTTGGTGGTGGCGCCATCGGGATCCCAAGACTCGGGGTTGGAGTAGATGCCCTTGATGCCATTGGTCCCATTGGGGCCGTTGCCAAACAGGTCATCCACGTTCATGACCAGGGACATGGTCGGAAGCGATCGGAGGGCGTCGATCATCTCGCTGCTGTACGCCGGGTCATCCACAACTTCGGGGTCCATGGCGTAGTCGGCGCTGGGATTGCCGGGCGCAACCTCGCCCCTGGTATTGATCCACTGGCTGGGGAAACCGGCCGGACTGGCCGGCTGGTGGATGACATCCTGCAGGAAGATATAGGTCTGCGTATCGACGGTGCTGGGCAGATAACCGGGCTTGAATGCCGCCGCTCGCAACGTGGTGGTCGTGGTGATGTGAATGGGGCCGGTGTACACGATGCCCGTCGTCGCGGTGGGTTCGCGGCCGTCGGTGGTGTAGCGGATTTGCGCGCCCGAGGTTGCCGTGGTGATTGTCACATCGATTGGGGCATCGTATAGGCCGCGATCAACGCTGAATTTCGTATCCTTTACAATTCCCAGCGATCCCGGCTGATTGACGGCGCCAGGCGTGGGAGATGAGAAATACTGTTGGCCGCCGGGGATTACGGACGTGTATCTCAGTTCCGGCAAGAGCAGGAAGTCCGAATCTTCCGTGGTCCGATTCAATCCCTGGATTGCCAGTAGATTATCTCCCGGCACCAGAGCGGCTTTGAACTCGGTGATATCGATATCCTCGAATGCCGCGGACTGGTGAATCCCCGTTGCTGTGGAATTGAACTCCGGTGAAGCCGGTGCATTTCGGCTGGCGACACGCTGACCGTTCAGGTAGGCCACGAAACCATCGTCGTACTTCATCGAGAGAATCAGCTTGGAGAACTGTGCCGGATCATCCATGCGGAACGGGATGCGTATGTATGCCGATGCATTCGTGCCATACATCTGCGGGCCGATGTTGATCGTAATCTGACCGGCGTAGGAACCCCACAGCGATGGCGCGGGCAAAGCGGTATTGCTTGAAAGGTAGAGATCCGCGCTGTAGGTGCCCGTGGTTGAGCCGGTTCCCTGCACCTGCACATAGTACGCGCCCGTCGTCGGAACGACATAGGAATAAAGGAAGCCGTCTCCGGTGGCCGGCGAGGTCACGCTGGTGCCGTCCTCCTTGGCGACGACCTTGCCGGCGGAATCCAACAGGGACACCTTCGCATGGAGGGTTGAGGTGGATCGGATATTGACGGTCAGCAGATCGCCGGCGGAAAGTTGATACTGATAGACATCCGAATCGGCGGTCGAGGCAATCTCGCCGACGGTGCGAGAGCGATACTGGGCGGCGCGCCAGCTGGTCGAGGCGTCATTGCTCGATGCCATACTGTTGTTGCCGGAGCTCTCGTTTTCGACGGTGAAAGATCCGCCGGTGACAGGAGTCACCCTGATGTTCTGCAGCCACAGGTTCAGGCTGTAGGTGCCTCGGCCGACGGAAGAAGTCTGTCTTCGGATTACCACGTAGTACACGTCATTGGCGGTAACAGTAAACCGGTCGATCAGGGCATCTGCGCCTGGCCCGCTGTCGTCATCGCTGGCAACCGGCGCAGCAGTGGATCCCGCCCGCCACAACTCGATATGCACATCCGATGCGTTACCGCGTGCGGAGGGTGCGCCCGATCCGGCGATGGTAATCACATCGCCAGCCTGCATGGCTCCGATCTTGAACCAGTCGTCCGAGCTACCGGTCTCGCCGGTGATGCCCAGGTGGTAAAGATCGCCCGAATACGCACTGAAGTTGTAGACTGCGGAATTGGCGGCCGAGATTGAATCGTTGGGCTCGACTTCGTTAGGCAAGGGCCCACCCCACTCGAAGCCCACCCCGGTCATGGCATCCATCCAGGTCGAATCATCGAACGACGGGCTGATCCAGTTCGTGCCCAAGCTCTCATCGCTTGGGATCCGCACCTTGGCATTGTCGCCGGTCATGACGATCGTGGCGCCGCCCGTCGTCGCGGGTCCCAAGCCATACGAGACGTCGGTTGCCTGTGGCGGAAACGTGGGCGCGTATTGCGACGCAACGGTTCCATCGGGCCTTATCAGCGTCAGGTACTCGCCGTCCGCATCCAGTTTGAAGTTCGTGTGCAATTCCTGGCCCGCACTGGCCATGTCTTTGCCCGAGGCAAATACGACCAAGTAGCTTCCCGCCCCCAAGGGGGTATTGGGGAAGGTCCATTTATCTGGGTCGGTGGGGTCATCCGTGAGATGCCAGCCGGATAGATTGGTCGCCGAGCCCGGGTTGTAGATTTCGATCCAGTCGGAATGGTCCCTGTCTTTATCCACGAGGCCGGCTTTGTTGTCGGCGAGGAACTCGTTGATCATGACATCGGCTGCCAGCAGGCATCGTGCCTCCAGCGGCTCAACGGAGACCGCCCCAGCAGCCCTCGCAATGGCATCGCACTTCCGATGGTTGCGATTGCGGCGTTTTCGATGCAGGGACTCGGCACCCATAACACCGGAAGATCCCATTCTTGCCTCCATACCCGCACACGACGGCGACCGACTAGACTTGCATCCTCGATGTGAACGCCCGCCCCCACTATGGGCACTAATCCCCCTCTTCCCCAGGGCCCCCGAATACACAGCGATCCCCGTCGGATGTATAGCTATAACGCCAGGCAACCCTTTGGCAGTAACAGCGTTAACCCAACAAGATTAGAATAGCTTGTTCCCGGGTAGTGGTCAAAGGAAATCGCTTGAAAAGCCCTGCAACTTCCAGGGGGCGGTTCTCATGGCTCAACAGTTGAGCGGGGTGAAAGCCGGGGCGGCGCTGTGCTCTGCCCCGGCGTAGAGACGAGGTTAGCGGTAGAACTAAAAAGCTCTGCAGCGGTACGCGGGGGAGGGAGAGAAGCAGGCGACAGACCACGGCGACGATCTTTACCTGCACCGTTCCGCACTATACCCTGCCAGCCAAGGAGAATCACATCATGCGATCATTCGTTGCCACGGTATTGCTGGCGATGCTTATCTCGACGTCTTGGGGTGCGGAGCCGATCACGATTTATGTTTCACTGGCGGGGAATGATGCGGCATCGGGTAGGAAAAGGGAGGCGGATGGAGGCAATGGGCCGGTTGCTACCCTGGATCGGGCGCGGGAGATCGTGCAAGCGGCGAGGAAGGAGAATCCGAAGGCGGCGATTGTGGTGGAAATGATGCCGGGAACGTACGTGCTGGATCATTCCTTTCAATTGACGGCGGAAGATTCGGGGTTGGCGGAAGCGCCGGTCACGTATCAGGCAGAGCCAGGGGGGAAAGTGCATCTTGTAGGTGGGCGAGAGGTGAGCAATTTCAAGCCGGTGACGGATCCGGCGGTTCTGAATCGGCTGACGCCGGGGGCTCGGGGGCAGGTATTGCAGGCGGATTTGAAAGCGTTGGGGATTGGCAATTTCGGACCCATGAAATCGCGGGGGTTTGGACGGCCGATGACGCCGGCGGGATTGGAGTTGTTTTTCCAGGATAGGCCAATGACGCTAGCACGCTGGCCGAACGAGGGATTCGTCAAGATTGCGAGCATTCCCAAGGAACAGGCGGGTGGCGATGAACATGGGGGAATGCTGGGGAAGCTGACGGCGGGGTTTTATTATGAAGGGGATCGGCCGGGGGCGTGGAAGAGCCAGGAAGATATCTGGGTGCATGGATACTGGGCGTGGGATTGGGCGAATTCTTACGAGCGGATTGAGTCGATCGATACGGCGAGCCGTTTGATCAAGACGTCGTCGCCACATGGGTTGTATGGGTTTCGGGCGGGACAGCGGTTCTATTTCCTCAATGTTCTGGAGGAACTCGATTCGCCGGGGGAATGGTATCTGGATCGGAAGACGGGGGTGCTGTACTTCTGGCCGCCGGCGCCGATTGGGGCGGGGAAGGCATTGGTTTCGGTCCTTG
>JBLNDH010000042.1:0-57103 GCA_050261455.1 Bacillota bacterium | reverse complement strand
CATCCTCCGCCGGCTGATGGGCCTGTGACTTCTGGGGCTGGGCACCAGGGTCTCTGGTCGATGGATCCAGCAGGAATAGACCCATCCAAGATGGCAGGTCGTCCATAGTGTGGGGAATGATCATGAGCACACACTCGGACACACTCCCGCGATCCTCCTGCACGATCCGCCCTCGACCCATCCAAACCGTTTCTGGTTTTGGATGGGTGAGTAGTTCGGCAGGATCTCGGAGTTAGGAAGGACCGGACAGCGGTGCCAGCACGACACCATGAGGGGCGATAGCCAGTGGCGTATCTTCGGGAATCGGGGCAAAATAGTCGAACCGACTTTCCGCCTTGCCGAGCACCTTTCGGAATGCCTCAAGGATAACCGTGCCCGTTGATGCGAAGAACCACCGGCGGTCCCGCTCCAACCGCGCGAGCCACAGCGGCCGGCCCTTGTTCCTCGCCAGCCAGACGAGACCGGCCGCGCTGTCGAACACCGCGATGGCCATCGACCCCTGAACTTCGCGCAGGCACAGGTCGAGCCCGAGTGCGCGATGTTCCTCCGTTTCAATCAGCCGAAGCAGTACCTCGGAATCGCATTCAGATTCGAGGTGGAGGGCGTGGGCATCGGCGACCTCTCTGTGGTTCAAGACGACGCCATTGTGGACGAGGTACAGACCATCCTCGCCGACAAACGAGTGGTTGTTGCGATTGTCGCCGGTATCGGCTGCTCCATGAGTAGCGGCGCGAACATGGCCGACGAAGACGGAGCATCGCTGGTGCCTCAGCCTCCGAAACACCGAATTGTCCTCAACAAAGCGGCTGGCAGTAATGGGCGCTTTGGCGACGATGGTGCGGCCCACGAACGGCTCGTCCATACGGTGGAGTTGAGCTACATATCCTGTCGCGTCCCTGCCTCTAGACTCCGAGGCGAGAAACAACGCCCGCAGCAAGGCGTGGCTCTGCCGCCAGTCTTCTTGCGAGAAATTTACCAGCCCGATGATTCCGCACATATCAGTCCACCTCCGCCGTTTCAATCGATGTTGCGGCCTTGGTTTGCCGCAGTGAGCAGTTGCCGTTGAAGCCCTTCCACCGTTTGAGCATGAACTTGCCGCATTCACGGAGTTCGGGGGCGACCTTGCAGTAGACCTTGGTGTTCACTTTGAAGCCGGCGACGGTCAGAAGAGCTTCAATGCCGCGCCGATCATTCGCGGTGGGCTCGCTCGCAGCCTGGCAGTTGCGGTTGCAGGCGTGCTGCACCAGTTCCAGGCAGAAGCGTAGCCACATGCACGCCGTGGT
This sequence comes from Bacillota bacterium, assembly GCA_050261455.1. Lineage (GTDB taxonomy): Bacteria > Planctomycetota > Phycisphaerae > Tepidisphaerales > Tepidisphaeraceae > JAPLNB01. Next base: position 55,820 of record JBLNDH010000042.1, on the reverse strand, counting down.
GACGTTGAGTGTGCCCTGGTGATGGCGAAACTCCAGGTGCGGCGAGTCCTCCCAGAGGTGGGTGAGATTCAGCGCCATGTAGCGGTCATACGCCCATCGCTTGGTCCCGTCTGGAAAGACAATGGCCGACTTGGCTTCGGGGTCGGGGTCAGCAATCACTATCCCCATAACTTGCGTCGTGGTCAGGTGGTGCAAATACAACTGGTGAATGGACCTGAGTCGGTCATGGAATTTTCAGAGGTTTTCTGAAGAGGTTGTCTTAACCTCCAGAACACGCGTGCAGAATACTGGGTGGACGACCACGAAATTGCCCTGCCGCAATACTGGGGGACCGCTGGTTGGATCGTACACTATACCATCGATTTGCAGGGCTGTTTGTCCCGACTTCTCGAACTCGTCTGAATAAAACGTTCCGGTCACAAGCTGTCGATGCCCAAGCCAGTCTTGCACAAATCCTCCGACAAGTTCTTCGATGAAATGGCCAGTGAGCGCCGGATTGGTTCCCTTCTTCACATAGCGCCGAAGCTGCTGGACCTTCAGTGCGATCGTGTTAGCGAACGATTCTCCCAACTGCCCTGGGGAACGCTGGGCGACTTCGTCGACCTGCGCTGCTGGCTATTCGCGAAACTCTCGTGGAATCCCAACCAGGGCGAATTTCAGCTCATCAACCAGTGGTGCGACGGCGCGTGCGGCAAGGGCGCTCCTTACATCAAAGAGTACCTGCAGATGCTCAAGACGATCCGCTCCGGCCTGAAGGGATGCGGCGCCTATCAGCCCGACTGCAGGGGCGTCTTCACTCCGGACGATCTTTTCAGGGGTAACGCGATGTTCGAGAAGGCCATTGAGGCGACAAAGGACGATCCCCGCACGAGCGCCCACGTCCGCCAGCAGTACGCCTCGATTCTCACGACGCTGGCTACACGTTACAATTTCGACATCGCCGAGGCTGCCGCGAAGAAAGGCATCAAGCTGCCTTCTCGCGACAAGATGCTTGACGAGCTTGAGGCCCTTGGCAAGGAATTCAAGTGCGGCACCTACCGCGAATGGGACAGCTTCGACAACCTCATCAAGGCGCTGCGACGTGGCGAGGTGCTGCGCTAGATCGGGTTAAGAGGTGTAACCGATGGCAAACATCCAATCGATCACCCGCGTTCTCTTCGTTGCTCTCGTAACCCTTGCGGCGGGGCGGGCCGTCGCCGCCGAGGCGAATCCGCAAAAGGCGACACCCAGCTCCGATGGCAAGATCCTCTGGTACGACGGCAAGTCCCTGCCCATCGAAGGCAAAGGTTGGACCGACACCAAGGCGTTCTACGATCGCCTCCCCGCCAAAGCCGAAGGAAAAGCGACCGGGGCCGTCTGGGGCCTGAGCCATCATAGCGCCGGACTGTGCATCCGCTTCACGACCGATTCCACCTCCCTCCAGGTGCGTTGGACCCTGCTGCCCAAGGGCAATCTGGCGATGCCCCACATGCCCGCGACGGGCGTGAGCGGCGTCGACCTCTATACGCAGGACAGCTCCGGCCGGTGGTCGTTTGTTGGGAACGGCAGACCCGGCGGCGAATCCAACTCCGCCGCTTTCTCCCCGCCCGCTGGCCAGCAGTGCCTGCTGTACTTGCCGCTGTACAACGGCGTGAGCTCGGTGGAGATCGGCATCCCCAAGGGCAAGCGACTCTCGGTGCCGGATGCTGCCGAGATCCAGAAGCGCAAGTCAATCGTCTTCTATGGCACCTCCATCACGCAAGGCGGCTGCGCCTCGAGACCCGGACTCGCATTCACCGCCATCGTTGGCCGCAAGCTCAACATGCCCGTCATCAACCTTGGCTTCAGCGGCAGCGGGAAGATGGAACCCGCGATGGCCGACTTGCTCGCCGAACTCGATGCATCCGTGTACGTGCTGGATTGCCTGTGGAACATGTCGCCGGAGATGGTGAGCCAGCGCGTGGAGCCTTTTGTGAAAGCGCTTCGCGCCGCCCGACCCGACACCCCGATCCTACTGGCCGAGGACTGCAGCGTGAAGAACACCTGCCCCACGATCAAGGGCAAGATCGTCCGCGAGATTCACCAGAAACTCGTCGCCGACGGCGTCAAGAACATCTTCTTCCTCGCGAGTGAAGGGATGCTCGGCGAAGACACCGAAGCCACCATCGATGGCTGCCATCCCAACGACTTGGGCATGATGCGCCAGGCCGAAGCCTTCTCCAAAGCCCTCGCGCCCCTGGTCGGGGCAAAATGAAGCCTTGGCGAGGATGTTGGACGCAGGCCACGCCTCTTGCGAGATGCTGCGCGTGGTCCCGTCGCCGCCGAGTTACTTTCGGATCGCGCGGCGCAGCGACAGTTGCAGGCTTTCGATCCGCATGTCTGCCCAGCAGGCCCAGTCGCCGCTGGAGTCATCTTTGACTCCAACATCGGCGATGAGTTTCAGGCGGACGGTTTTGCCCGCCCACCGCGAAAGATCCGCAGCCAGCGGCGTCCACTCGTGCTTCGCCACCGTTGTCTGCGCCACCACCGTTTCGGTGCCGGTTGAATCGACCACGGCCAGCTTGAAGAGGATGCCGTCACCCAGGTCGCTGCCGTCCTCTTTGCCAACGAGGCCGCGGAACGCCGCGGGCGTGCCACTGGGCAGCGAGACGGGATCGTACAGGGCAAACGCATAGCCGACGCCCCCCTGATACGGCGGGTGCATGAACAGGCCAGCCTTGTGGACGCCGCCGACATCGATGGACCGCGTGTGGACGCTGGCGCCGGTCGTTCCCATGTCCCCGGCCTCCGGTTGCCGCCGAACGCCGATGCCCCCCGTCCACTTCGCCGCCAGCGGCGTGAGGCTCACGTGCTGCAAAGCCGTGCGCAGGCGCAGCTCCATCCGCTGTGACATTGGCCCGCTGCGCAGGATCAGCGGCAGGGTCTCTTCGGCCGCTTCGCGCGGCGGGGTGGCGTCGAGCGTGACAAGCGTGGGCCGATCAGGTTCCAGGCGAATGCGCTGCTCGGTCTTGAACGCCAGCGTGAAATCCTCCGCCTGCTTGAGATGGCTCGTCAGGCGCACGCCCAGAACGTTGTCTTCAACAACGGGCTGGATGTCGGCCAGGGGCACGACCGTGAAGTCGATCGCCGCGCCTTCACAATCGATCCAGAGACGCTGGCCGGGCTGCGCACTTTCCGGGATGCGGACCTGGTGAGTCTTCTCGCCGCGAACGTCCACCCGTTCTCCGGGAACCACCCGATCGCGGTCGCAACTCAATGCGGGTCGGGTTTTGGGACGAGTTTCGGGCGCGATGCCAGCGTTACTGAGCAGATAGCTGAATGCGCCTTTGACGGGAACCACGTAGGTCAGCCCGCGGGAAACGCGCAACGGCGCGGGGCCAAGTTCGTTGCGGTCCTTGTCGAGCGCCACGGCCTTCGTCGCCTCTACTGCAAAGCCGCATTCCGCGCCATTGTGCGGGATGATCTCGTACTGTCCATTGGGAAGGACCCGGCAGATGCCCGCGCCGTTGCCGGCGGCTTTCGTGAATCGCACGAACTGCCCGCGGCCGTCCACATAGAGGTAGGCAGGCGTCGCCGCATAGTCGCAGCGTTTGCCTCCCATATCGCCGCTGAGAACATCGATCACACCATCGGCGGTCCAGCCGGCATACCCATTGGGGGGCAGATCGAGCTTTCGCCCGAATGCCTCGACGACCATCCGTTCCGTCTTGCTTCCATTGGCGGCCGTGATTGTCCCGTCGCTGTAGCGAACGACCACCTGGGAACGCTTGTAGTCGCCGCTGGCTACTGCATGGCTGGTGTCCAGCAGCTTTCCATCGCCGGTGGCATAGCGGATGTCGGCAGCGCTCGCCAGGCAGTAGCGGCTGTGAAGCTGCTGGAGCATGTAGTAGCTTCGCAACGCGTTGCCCATGCCGCCTTCCATGACCAGGAATCCTGGATGGCCGAATGCTACCGTAGCCGCCAGGAAGCGGTCGAGTTCAGCATCGCGTTCTTCGGGAGTATTGCGCGGCTGTCGTACGTTGGAGTAGAACATCTCCAGGTTGCCCATGCCGAAGTTGCAGCCCAGGTCGTGCATCCGTCGCAGGTCAAAGTCGACCAGCCAGGGATTCTCGGCCAGCTGATAGCTCTGGTCCTGCCCGTAGTTCCCGTCGGTCAGCCCCATGTAAAAGCAGTGATAGTTGCCCTCCGAATAGACCGGCCCGCTCCATGCCTTCTTCTGGTGAAGCATGATCTCGCCGTAGGCATAGAAGACGGCGGCGAATGTGCCAGCCCCCGGCACACGCGGGTCATAATCGACCCGGTGCCACGGCGCCACGGCCGTGTGTACGTCACAGTAGGCGGTGCTGAACTTGAACTTCTCCTGGATCTGCGGCGCCAGGCGGGCGCAGTACTCGACGGCGCGGGCAGGCTTGGGCGCGTAGCATCGCATCCACGCGTGCTGAAGCTGGTTCTGCGGATCGCGCGACACCATATCCACGTTCCAGAACTCGTTCACCGGCGCGAAATCGGTGTAGTTGTTGTACGGGCCATAGACAAAGCCAAGTTTATCCTGCATCAGGCGGGCATAATCGAAGGCGCCCTTGTCGCCGCCTTTGCCCGGCGCGGCACGGGTGCGGAAGGTGAAGCTCTCGCCCTCATCGCGCCAGATCGTCTCGTGATCGGTGACAACCACCTGGGTCATACCATGGCGATGAACATTCTCCCAATAGCGGGCATCATGCTCGCGGTTGCTGGCTCCGTGCGCCCGCCACAGGCGTGTACCGGTGATCTGCTTCCATGGCGAAGGCGGGTTGGCGATCCGTGGCAGCATTTCTTCGTAACGGGGCGAGATCGTGACAAAGAATCGCTCGAAGCAGTCATTGCGTTTGCCGTTGGTGAGCGGGACATAGCGTGTGCCGCCGTTGTAGATGACGCCCTGGGCTGCGATGGAGTTGGCGCCCCGGAGGGTCGAGGCGTTGGAGAGGTACCAGTCGGCGTTGCCCGTGAGGAAGACCGGCCCCTGCGGCGCATCGCCCACCGCGACGGCCGGGCGGCCACCCTCCGCGGGGTAGAACGGATTGGTCACCAGCCTGGGGTTGGCGAGCCCGACGGCGCGGCCAAAGCGCACTTCCGCGATGTTGCCGCCCGGCGCCAGCACGTCGATGACCAGCGACTTGCCCCACATGCGGTAGTTGTACGTGACCTCGGCCGACACACCCGCGGCCGACAGGCGCCAGCGTGATTCCACCGCCGATTCCCCGGCCTGCGTGCCGAGATGCTCGGCCTTCTCGGGCGCCACCTCGCCCTTCGCGGTCGCCAGGAGCACGCCTCCGTCGACGCAGGGCTGCAGGGCGACCGGCCGGGCTTTCTCCTGTCCTGCCGATGCGGGCGTCCACTCTGTATTGATGTCGCTCCACGTGCCGGTGTCCGGCTTCACGCGGTAGACCAGCCGGCCGTCCGGGCCCTCGTACGTGAACTCATACCCCTCCGCGGCCGGGCGGAGCGCGTTCTTGTATCCCGCCACAAGGTTGTCGGGCAGGATCGTCGTCGATCGCGTCGGGAACGGCAGCTTGCCCGGGCCGCTGTTGACGCCTGGGGACTGCCCGGGGAACATCGCGATGCCGCGCTGCGGCCGCGGCTCGAACTGCAGTGGCGGGAACTGCTCAGTGAAAACGGCCAGGTTGTCGAAAAAGAGCACGCGATTGTCGCTGTTCCGGCCACCGGTGACCAGCAGGCCCTTGAATTTCGCGCCGGTCTTGGCTCGGTCAATCTGCTCGCCCGCCAATCGCTTGTGGAGGAGAAACCACTCTTTCCAGTTCACGGTATGCAGCCGGACGGAGAACTCGCGACCAGCCGCGTCCTCGAACAGCGCCGTGATGCCGACCTGGGGCGTGCTGGGATCGGTGGTCCAACCCCAGTTGTTCCCATACACCCAGAGCGTGACGGCGTCGAAGGCCTGATTGGCTGCCACGGGCCTGGGCGGCAGGATGCGTACCTCGGGCGTGGCACCTTCGCCGCGGTAGGTCAGCTTGGCGACGTACCGGCCGAAAAGCTGCTGCTCACGCGTGCGTTCCAGGGTCGCCTTCCCATCCTTGCACTCGACGCGCCAGCCGGTCAGGTCCTCGAAGTCGATCAGCGGCGGATGGTCATCATCCGTACGCCCGGCCCAGACCATCTCGTACGGGCGTTGCCCGACGATTTCAGCGGCCCAAGCGGTGTCCAGCGGCGACAGCAGAAGCAAGGCAGCCAGCAAACTGGCGAACAAAATCGATGGTCGTAGAGTTCTCATTCGGCCTGCTATTGTACAAAGCCGCGCTGGACAATGCCGATCGATCACGCCGCTCTGGCCCACCACTTATTCCATCCGCAGCTTGCCAAGGCGTACCGCCGCCGGCCGTCGTCGCCCGGCAGGCAGGGAGCCACGCCGCTGTTTCTGCAGATCCGCGCCGCGCCCGGTGCAACGGATCCGAACTGGCCACCCCGATGGAACGACCTCGAGGGGCGGGAGCAGTGGATCCGGCACTGTTTTCAGAATAGACGCAAACGGGCCTGGCTATACGGTGCTCCACAACTTCACCGCCATCCGCATAAAAGCACTCGTAGTGCGTCCTGTGCCGCGGGATTGCTTCGTCTCTAACACCATAATCCGGGACCCAATTGGGGGCCGATGAATGCGACGCCCGGTACCGGGCTTGGCTTAGTCTGGATGCGACACTCATTCACGCATCGTTTTCAGCCATGCGTCGTCTATGGTGATGGTTTCTCTCCGGCCCTGACGTTCGAGGATGATTTCACCGCTGATGGCCTTCACTCCATGGCCTTTCCGGTCGCGGATTTTGAGGATCGAACGATCGCGATCATCCTTCACCGTGACGTTCTTGAAGTGGAGGTTGCCGGCCGGACGGCTGTCCGCCTCGGAGCCCTGCACGTAAAGCGGCGGGAAGAAGGCGTCCTTCCGGGCGCAGTCGCGAAGGATGGAATCTTCCATCTCAATGCGCACCCCATCGTGTGGATTGAACTGCACGGACAGACCCGCCATCCCGTCGTTTTCCGCGACGAGCCCTGTGATCCGCAGCCGTCCGACCGGAGGATTTTTCGGGGCGCTGCACAGGTGGATGGCATGCTGCCGGTTGCCACGGGAAACACACTGATCGAGGTGGATCGAGATGGGCTTTGAGCTGCTGTTCAAGTACTGCGGACAGATCTGGTAGCCCGTTCTCGCGTTGGATTCAGCGACGCACCGGCGCACCACACAGTTGACCAGAGAATCCGAGGGGTGGTTCGGCTCGAAATCAATGCCCGCCTTCGGGTCCGTGCCGTCGGTGTTGCGTAGTCGGCACTCCTCGATCAACAGATCTTCTGCGCTGATGACGCTGATGCCCTGCCGGTGGTTGGCGTTGCAGTCCACCCGCCGGATCGTCACGTTCCGGTTCGGAACCTGCTTCGCCGCCGCGCCCAGGTAAATGCCGTCGCCTCCCGTCTGTTCGATCGTCAGGTCTTCGACCAGCACATTGCGGCATCCGGAGAACACCAGCCCGTGCCGCCATTCCGACTTTTCATAGGAGGTCGATTGATAATCCCGCTTGTGCATGCGGATGCTGGCCGGCTTGCCGCGGTCGCCCCGAACAATGACGTTCTCGCATTCGCGGAACGAGAGCAGACAGTCGTCCTTGGCTCGAAAGGCGCCTCTCAACGCCACCAGTTCGGTTCCCGCCTCGAACACGAGTTCCTGGCCGCTCACTCCGGTCAAGGGCCGCGTGACCCACGCCGACGGTTGCCGGTCGAGAATCAGCCGCTTGACTCTCGAGTTGATGGCGTCCTGCAGGTGCGACGTGGAATCCGCGGGATCGAATCCCCACCACGACACGCGAGCTTCCTGCCGCTTGCCCGCCAAGACCTCCTGGACCAGTTCCGGCCGGGCATGGTATTGGGTTCTGGGAGATTCCGTGAGCGTCTTCACCAGGAAAGCGTCGAACGCCTTGCGGTCTTTCCAGCCGAGTTGGCAGCGCACTTCCTTACCGTCCGGCGTGACGAGCGTGTGACCCTGGTCGTTTACGGTGAGTTTCCGGGTCTGGACCAGGGCGTATTCCTCGGAATAGGTGAGGTAGACCGCTGCCGTGTCGTACAGGATGCTGCTGGTGTCCCGGGGGTGATTACGCCGGTGGGCCCAAAGATCGTAGTTCTCGATGACGATGCGGGCCAGTGGATGATCCGAAGCCGCTACCGCTGCGAAGGACTCGCTGCGAAGCACCAGTTCCTCCGAAGCGTCCAGCGGCGACGTGGTGATCGTCCACGGCGCGGCGACCATCGCCTGCCAGGAGGCGGCGTCGGCCCGGACATTCCAGTCCGCCGGGGGCTTCCCGCCGTTCTCAAAGCCTTTGTAAATCCGGCCGCCAGTGCAGACGATGCGGGCCTTGGCCACGATGGCCGGGTCCCGGCGGAGGGCTTCCTTGATGTTGGGGACGGGACCGATGGTGATGACGGTGATGACGCCCGGCTGCGCGCGGATGGTATCAATCAGCGCCGCGACGCCGTCGGCATGAACTTTGCCCCGATAGGTGCCCAGATCGAAATCGCCCACCCAACGCCTCTGGTTCAGGGGATCGTTTCCAGTCTTGATCCCGGTGCCGATGGGAATGTCCGTGCGGCCGGCGCGTTGGAGGATTTTCGCCACGAGCCGGGTTCGCTCCGGGGTGTTGCCGTAGTCGGTGACGACCAGCTTGAGATCCAGTTGCGGCATGCCCAGCAGCATGGCCAGGGCCCAAGTGTCATCGATGTCGTCGCCAATGTCCGTATCCAGAATGACGGGTATGGGCGCTGCGTGTATGTGTGTTTCGGCGGCGAAAAAGCAGAAGCTGAAAGCGGCGAGCAGGACGATCCGGAATGCCCAACACCTCCGGCGAAGCCGGGCGCCTGCGCGGATGAACGGCGCGGAGCCTCGGTGAAATGCACGCGTCTCTGGATGATCGGGAAGATCATGCCCGGCCACCCGCGGGTTGGAGAAAGTTCCGGTGTTGTCCAGCACCGGACGGACGCCCGGCACAGCGGGAGGATTTCCTCGTGGAACAGGCGTATCCATGGTGAGGTAACTTACCCGAAACCGAAGGATCGCTTCAACCGGAAACAGGACATGGAATTCCAGCCACTTGCAGGCTTACCGAAGCTTGAACGTGAGCGTTGGCGTGCTCGCGTCCCCGCCAAAGTATTGCACGACCACACCCGAAGGCGAGACATCGAGTCGGCAGAATCCTGCGGACTGGGCGAGATAGTAACGCGTCATGGCGGGCTTGTACTCCTCCAAAAGCTTCGCGCCGTTCCCGTTCTCGAGTTCCGCCTTCTGGCGTTCTCCGTAGTCGGCAGGCCTGTCGGCAAGGACCTTGGGTATGGCGAGATCGTCCTTCGACCAGACACTGTTCACGACCACCTGCGTGATGCGGCCGGAGTCCGTGACGCATTCCTGGAACTCCAGTAGATGCGAGTGACCGGCGAAGACGATCACATCATTCTTGAGGAACAGCTCGCGCATCTCGCGGCGTAGTTTGTCGTCCCGGCCGAAGAGGAACCAACGAACGGAAGAGTTATCCGACGGGATGACTGAACCGTGCGTGATGATGAACTTGTAACGCGCGCTGGCGTTTTCCTCCAGCGCCTTGCGGATGCCGGCCGCATCCGGAGCGTTGAAGTCCACTAAAACAAACAGATCCGGTCCCTGCACGAACGAGAAATTCACGGACGGGATCTCGAATCCCATTTCCTTGGAAAGCCGTACGGGCATCCTGTCGTAATAGGCCTTGGCCGCGCCCGTGCCACGGATGTCGTGGTTGCCGGTGACGGTGAGGAAGGGGGTTCCGCCAAAGACCTTCTTAAAGTAGTCGAGCGTGTCGTCCAGCATCCTCTTGTGCACTTCGGGATCGCCGCAGTCGCCTTGAACCAAGTCGCCCATCTGCATGGCGAATACGGTGTTTGTCTGCACCTGCTTTGCGGCGGCCTCGATCAATCGCGGACAACGCTCTGCCCACATCGCGCCGTTACGCGCAAACTCTGCACGCTGCACCTTGTTCAACCGCGCGTTTTCCTCAAGGTAGTGCGAGTGATAAATGGATGCCGGCGCCTTGTCGTAGTGCGTATCGCCCAGAACCACGATCGAATAACTCGGTCCTTTGCGATTCTCGGTCAGAAGCGGCGTGGAGCGCGGTTTCAGGTGATCTGGATTATCGTTGGCAAAGATCTCCCCGGCACCGCATACGACAGCAACGCACAAGATAATGAGATTCTTCATATTGATCCTGACATTGTAACTGACAGATGACTGCTGGCGGACGCGCAACGAAATGGCCGTCTAGCAGTGGATTAGCGTTCGATCAGCACGAAGGCGTTCGGCTCGAGCATGAGTTCCAGCGAGCCGTTCTTCGCCACTGTGGGGATTAGCGCACCTCATTCCAGAGACCACGCCGATCATTCTGGAATCGCCGGTGACGGAAGGCAAGCTGCAACTTGAAGCCGACGAAGCGAGAACCGCGCTGGATCCGAGGGCCGTCGTCGCCTGACCAGCGGCAAGGTCTTTTCGCTCGCGCCGTATGACCGGACTGCAACCATGAGCGGCGAGCACGTGGTAGCACCTGACAGCGAGGAATATGTTCCTATTCGCCCCGTCAAGTTGCTGGTATAGCGATAGGAATATTGCTGGTAAATGCCAGCATACTTGGGTGGATATGTCCGCAATTGCAGGCGCGGATTGGCTCGGAGCGTGCGGTTTTCTGAGGTCAAAGGTCCAGCGGGGCGTCCACGTTGGTTCGGAGGATGAAATACGCCCGCCCTTCGGCGTCGTGTTCCAAGCGTAGCAAATGCCCCCGCTCAGCCAGTCGCAGGCCGTCAGGATCATTCCCGCTGGACCTGGTGAGCATCATCGCCGTCATCATCAGACGCTCTTTCCAGGGCTTCCTGTTCGGCCGTTCGCAGTGCGTCTGCCAAGCTCTCGGATTCCTGTCCAACATCAACGCCTGCACGGCCACTGCGAGTTGCTCGGGGAAAACCGCCTGGTTGCAGCGTTCGTAAAGAACACGCAGCACGGCCCAGAACATTGAGCCAGGTCGTGCCGGAATGACATAGTCGATGCCATTCACGCTGACCGCATCGAAGCAATGTGGGTCCTTGCACAGGGATGAATAATTGCGGCGTGTCGTCATATTGAGGGGCAATCTTACCGCGTTATCGATGGGATGCCACTCGATGTGATTATACCCTGATTGCGAAGTCATGTGTTTGCTGACGGGAGCCTACGGAGCCGTAGGTTGTAGGTTCGAGTCCTACAAGGTGCACTAACCCCCGGTCAATGACGATCGGGGGTTTTTGTTTGCAGTTAGGGGCAGCACCAGCATTTACGGCGGTATTATCGGACGCGGATGATCGCGCCATTGGGGGTAGTGAGGGGCCATGAAGGGTAGCAGTTGCTACCCGATCTGCTACCTGTACGGAAGCAATATCCTGATTAATAGCCTTCCCATCGGTCCCGTTCGCTTGCTGGGCAATGGCGGCCGGCTTGAAAGTGGGCAAGGGGAGTTTCTCGACCGCTCCGGCCAAATCGAACAATCGGGGGTCGGTATATACCTTCATGGTCAAGCGAAGATCGGTGTGGCGCATCAGTTCCATGGCTTCACGGGGCGACACGCCAGCCTTGCTCAGCAGTGTGCCATAGGTATGCCTCAAAGCGTGGAAGTCAGCCCGGCGACCTTGTTCGTCCTCCCATGGGATGCCTGCGGCCTTGAGGTACCCCCGATGCTCGGCCATGCTGGGGAAGGCAGGGAAGACGCTATCCGCGTCGTTCGCATCGCCACGCAATTGCTTCAATTCGGTTGCTATGTCCGCCCGCAGGGGCAACGTATCAGCTCGCCGTGCCTTCGTTGCCTTGGCTCGCAAGGCTAGAAACGGTGTGGGCGAGTCCAGATGCACATCGCCCCAAATAAGGTCCACAGCCTCTTGCCGGCGTAGGCCAGTGCCGAGGATGAACCGGTAAACGGGTCGGTGATTTTGTGGCACCTTATCCAGAAGGGCAATCACCTGCTCCGGGGTCAACGCCCGGCGTGCTCGGCGCCCCTTGGTTCGCCGCCCATGCGGCTTATCTGATCGTCGCTAAGGAAGTCTGGAGCCGACTGGCCCGCTTGAGCCAGCAATTGATCAAGCGGAATTCCCTGTTGAGGTGTCGCCACCGCAGCCGGCGAACGCTGAATAGCGTATTCGGAGGTACCCGCTTGCCGGAGCAACTCATCCAAGCGAATTTCCCGTTGCGGTGTGGCGGATTCGTGGGGCTGTGCGGGCTGCCCTACGAACACGACATCCGCCTCAGTTAGCCCTTCTCGCTCCAATAGGTCTTTTAGACTAATAGGCACTCTCATCCTCCTTTGTCCTCGAAACGATTCCCGAACTACCGCGTCTGACTCGCCCGCTCCATGGTTGCCACGAAGTCGCTGCCGCAGTCGTCGTCAACAAACGGGGTGTCTTCTAGATAGTGGCCGGGGAAATAACTAACGACCTCGCCCAAACCGTCAACACGGGCGGCCTCTTGACCGAACAGCCTCAACCGAGCCACGCCGCTGATCAAGGCATCAACCCGCTCGACCAGCGTATCGTCCTTAGCGGAGCGTTCTCCCTGACCGGACACGCATTCACGAATGGCGATGAGCAGGTTGGACACCTGTCTCATTCGTGACGCGGTATACCGATGTTCGAATTCACTCATTCGCCTCCCAGCCTCTTCGAAGAGAGGCATTGAGGCGGTCTGGGCAGGTGAGGCTGAGCGTGTTGCCCGCCTTCCATTGCCCTTCACGAGAGTCTGATAGATTCTCTGAGTTTCGCCCTTGAACCATGAGACCAACTCCACCCCGGCGGCTAGGCTCTTGTCGTCAACGTGCCACGGGTCCACTGCTTCCCCGGCGGCTTGCCGAAGGCAATGCACCACCAAAGCCAGTCTCGCGGCGTAGCCCTCCAGCTTCGCCCACGCGGCAACCAATCTGCTGTCGCCCAACTCCGCTTGCTCCTTGGCATGGGCATCGAAGAAAGCTGCCCACAGGGCGGTGGCCGATTCAGTCATCGGCAAATCAATAGGCTCTCTGTCCTGTGCGGGCGACAAGCCATAGAGGGTATCGAGCAACCGCAACATTGCTGCCGACGTCTCCGGCGTGACGCCCTGCTCCGTCCACATCTTTGCCTGCCGGGGCGGCATGGCGAACAAGAACCGGGCGGCCAACCCGCTATCGAGCAACTCCTGGGTCAGCACGCGACCCAGGACTTTCGGTTGGACGCCGCCGGTAATGCTCACGGCGGCGCGGGGGATGAAAAGCGAAGGCTCCTGGCCCCCCTTGCGATCGATCTTCACTGGTCCGGCCCCGAACATGCTGAGATAGGCGGCGAGGTCACTTGCCCACCTGCCGTTCCGGTATCGGCCCAGCCATCCGCTCAACTCGTCATTGACGACCAGCAGGCCCCTCGGGTTGTTGGCCAAGCGATCCATCAGGGCCGGAATCGTCGTGTCGGAAGTGACAAAATGCTTTGATTCATCCGCGACCTGCTGGCGAGCCCACGCGGGCTGCGTTGCGGCTGCAAGCGCCGGAGACTTGGCGGAACCGGACTCCGCGACCGTTGCCGCCCAGATCACGGAGGGCTCGGACCAGCCGGGCTTCAAGGTGATGCGTCGGCTGTTGCCGATCGCGGACGCCACAACGGGCAGCATCGGTACGGCGATGAAGGCCTCGTCAACTCCCATCGCGGCCGCAGTTTCGCGGATGAAAGTGGCCGCGGGAGCGGACAATAGGTGCGTGGGGAATGGCTGGTAGCCATCGCCTGACGCTTGCTGTTGTTCTCTGCAATCTTGTTGTGTGTTCTCGATGCTCATTCTCCTCCTCTCAACAGGGTGAAATCGATACTCCTCCGCTCGTCCGGCTAATCTGCCTTGGGACTGGCATCTTGGTCGGTGTCGTTTCCGTCACCAGCAGGTAGCCTCCACACCCAGGGGCCTTGGAATCCCCGCTTTCGTGCCCGCACACCGAGGGCTTCTGCAGCTCGGCGGATGGCACTGACGGCGAATCCGTCTCGGCGACCCTTACGGAAAACCTCTTCGCTGGGAACTTCGCCTTCGGCCAGAGCTTCGCGAAGCCATTCACCCGCTTGGTCGGTCTTGGTGGGAGTGGAGTTGGCTGCATCTCCAAACGCATCCTCCGGGCGGATATCGACGGGAACACTCTCCCATCGAAGGCGAGCGATCCCAGGAATGCTGGATTCCTCCAACTTGTACGCTAACGTGTGGGTGTCGACGGCGATGTTGGACTTGAGGGGGACGAACAGCCGCCGCGTCGGGTCCTGACGATCGCGTGCCACACCGAAGACGCATCGGGCCGCAGCGGTGAAGCCGATTGAGCCCAACACGCGATATGCCACCGATCCGCCGGAGCTTTTGTTTAGGTGCGTGATTCCTAGGATCGCCACGCCGTACCGGGCGGCCAATGCCGCGAGCGGTGCGAGCAGTCCCCGCACCTCCTCATTCTTGTTGCCGTCGGTTCGCCCCATGATCGCGCCCAGAGGATCGAGCACAATCAGACGACATTCGGAAGTCTGGCGGATCGCCGACTCCAGTGCAGGAAGGTGCTGTTCAAGGCAGAACATCTCATCCCGAGTTTTCCCGTTCTTGTCATGACGCCGAACTCCTTCGAGGATTGTGATCTTGCTTAGGTCCGCTCCGGCCGCCTCAAGGCGGGGACGCACCGTATCACTGGCATCGTCCTCCACATTCAGCATCAAGACGCTGCCGGATTCGTTCGGGCTGTTGGGGGCATCGGGCCATGGCATACCCCGCGAGATGCGGGCAGCCAAATCACAGGACAGAGTTGACTTCCCGCAGCCGGGGTCGCTTGCCAGTAGAGCTAGCTTGCCCAGAGCGATGAAGCCGGGCCACAGCCAACGGATGGGCTGATACTCCACGTCCGAGGCTCGGCGAAGCAGGGGACGGCCCCTGAAGTCCAGCAAATCGACCAATTCGGCCGATGCCGCCAGGCTTAGTATCTCTGCCTTGGTCTGCTCCGGCGTCTTTCCTTCTGCCTTGCGGATCTGGACAAAATCGTATAAGTCGCCCTTCGCCGGCAGGCCGGGCAGGCGAATCACCTTCACTTTCGGCTGCGGGTTCAGCTCAGCGAATAACTGCTGCAGCTTCCGCGAATACGCCTCGCCGGGCTCGTCGGCGTCCGGCAAGAGGTAGATCGTTCTGCCGGCCAGTGGCGTTAGATCGGACTTGCCGGGCGACTGAGCACCGCCAGCGGTTGTTGTCGTCAACAGACCGATTTCGGTTCCCGCGCCAGCACACTTCTCACCCTCAACAACGAAGATCGGCACGCTCTTGTCCGCCGCCTTGATCTTCGGCAGATCGTAGAGGGGGCTGGGGCCATCCAGTCCCCCACGCCGCCACTGGCCATCGGCACCCCGGGAGAATTGGCAGAATGCCTTGCCCCCGTCTGGCAAGTCGAACCGAACAGGGCAAAGTAGTGACCCATCGGGCCTTTCGGGGTAGGGGTACGGCGTCGTTTTCACGGCACCGAGCTTCTTGGCCGTGGCTGCGATCATGGCATCGAGTGTTCCAACGCCCGGCGTATGCCGTGGCGGCTTTGTCATGATCGCCGCAGGCTTGGTGGGCTTCGTCGGGGTCACCACGAGCTTGGCCGACTTCGTGATCTTCAGCTTGGCGGACAGAGCTTTCACCTCATCCGCATTCAGGGTCTTGATCCGCTCCCCGTAGTCCTCCGCTTGATCTTGGGCCGCTTGGAGCTCAGTTGATGCGGAGTCGGGGGCTTGCTGGTCCTCCTTGTACCATGCAGCCAGGGTTCCGAGCTTCGCGGGATTCGGCCGGCTGGCATCGAAACCTTCCCATTGCCGCTCACACTCGCCCGGAACGAACTTGGTACTCTGACTGCTCCAATCAACCCACAAATCCAACAACTCGTCGCTCAGGTCGTACCCGATTCTCGCAAGCTGGGCTGACCACCATTGCAGGACCATACCGGCTTCGAGCCAGCACGCCCGATCGTCGCAGCGCCACGGTGCCAATCCTGCGAGCCACTTGCGTACGTCATCCCGCTTCGAAGCGATGCTTAGCGGCAGCTCATCTCTATCGTTGTTCATCGGCGGTACCCTCCGTGGCCACCGAGGACACTTTGCCGCCACGCTTCGCCAAGAAAGCGTCGAGTTCGCTGCGTGAGATCCGCATCGCCCACCCCAGTTTTACTGCCGACAACTTCCCTCGCTTGATCCAGTTCCTGATCGACGTTACTGAAACCTTCGCCCGTGCCGCTGCCTCCGCATCGCTCAAGAGGTCCGCCACCGTCGTAGCCAAACTTGCCTGATCCATTTCTCTCCTCCGATTTCGAAATTCTGTTTGACAACGTCGCAATCCTACGCCATAATCTCTGCATCATTCTTTGAGGCTACCAGTCCATCGAGTCCTCCTTTCTCCGCGATGCGTCCGACAGCCATAGGCCGGGACGCAGAAAGCCTCAGGGCAGGGCCAACAGGCGACAACCAGTGAACCCTACCAGAGTCGAATACCTATGCCTGTCCATACGAAGTATGGCACACGATTCATCGCACCTTCGGAAATCTGCTAGTTTTTAAATTACCATCCTCTTCCTCTTTGCCCGCTGCCCGGCCATGCCGGGGGTAGGGGGCGTTAGAAACACTGTGTGTCCATCTAAACTATGAACGATGAATCAACCCATCTTCAGAAATCTGTGAGTTTTCAAGTCGTTATCTCCTTGCCTACCGTCCTGCGATGCACGGGGCCGGGCGTTAGAAACACAATGTTCCTCTATCTTAATTATGGCACCCAAATTAGTTCATCTTCGAGAATCTCGTAGTTTTTAATCCTCCGATGTTGCAATTCAGCAATGTTTACTCATGTAAAGAATGACCTGCGAATGCAGGCTAGGACACTCAGAATGTTGCGGAAGTCTTGAAGCGTGGTTCTGTGGTGAAGTGATGGAAGGTGATCGGCTGCGGACTTGGCGGATATGGTGATCGTGCGACCCGTGTCATGTAGCGGCATGCTGGGGCTGCCACCCGATAGCCATGGTCCTCGCCTCTTATGGATCTGGTGGCCACTGGCGAGGAGACGCGTTCAGCGATCAGTTGAAGCGCTGGACCGAAGATGCTCACCAAAGATGTCCGTCTTCCTATTACCCGTACACCCATGAGCACCTTTGAAGGTAAGTCTAGTATTTACAAGGGTCCCCCAAAGATAGCACATGAGTAGCTTTGATGAGCATCTTCGTATACTCCAAAGATGCCCGTATTACCCAAAGGTACTCATCAAAGATACTCACTCATTATCTTTGAATAAGTGTAGTAGTAATAATAATTTAGATCCAAAGGTATTCACTGACTGGGGATAATAGGGGTCTTGGCGTCTTTGACGCTAGGTGCGGAGAGGCGGGAGGGTTGCACGGGTCAATAGTTGCCCGAGGTCTGCCTGAAAGAGGGGGTCCTTCACAACCCCGACAATCACGCAATCGTTTGCATTGGCCGTAAGGCGAGTGATCGACCCGGCATTGCCCCGACGCCCCGTCAGGGAGGCCCCTAGCTCGAGCGCAGACGCGTCGGAGAGGGTAAAAGGTAGTTTGGTAGCCTGCGAGCTGCACGACATCCCAGACAGCCCTTTCGCGAAGCTTCCGGGCAAGGCACTGCATCCATCACCACGGCGAGCCTGCCTTAAGACCGGGGGCGGTTGGAGTTGGTTGAGCAGTTGGGGCAACGCCCCTGGCAGGGGGCCACCGAGCCAGGGGCGCGTGTCCGACCACCTAGTAGCGGCGATAGATGGGATACCGCGGATAGACCAATTGCGGCTGCGAAAACGAGGGCCGGGATTCGCGGTCAGAGGACCAGCGGGGCGGATAGTACCGCGTGCCCTGCTGCCCAGTGTAGGGATTGATGTTGGGGTAGGTGCTGTAATTGTTGTAGGAGTTCTGGTCCGGGCCCGTCCGGTAGTACGGCTGAACATAAGTGCCATTCTGCCGGTAATACCCCCTCACGTACACGTCCGCAGATACGGTGCCCGCACAAAAATCGCCACGGTCACAGCGACAGCCGACAGCAGTTGTCTCATACGACCTCCTTTTAGTTGCAACAAGGTTCCAATATGCGGCAGCGTGTGTCAAATGCTTCGCAAGCATCCTATAACAAAGTGGCCGGCAGACGGCGATATCGCCCGCAAGCTCAACCGTGGCCCGGCAGACCGTTCAAGGGGATCATCCAGGCGAACGCCCTTTTTGATTCTCCTGCAACAGCAGTTGATCCAGGCGAATGCCTCTTCGACTATCGGGCTTCATCGGGGTAGCAGTCTTTGGGGCAACAACAGCAGCTGGCTCATCGTCCCAGATGATGCGGGGCTGCATTGCCGGGGGAGTAGTAGACACGACGCCAACGGTAGTCATCCTCGCTCGGTCAAGCTCTCCATGCAACACGAATAACCCAACGGCAAGGGCACAGAATGAAACCGTAGCCGAGTCCATGGATCGATGTCGCAGCTTCCAGACCACGTAGCTGACGTATCCTGGGATGGTGAGATAGACTATCAGGTTTCCCGTAAAAGCTCCGGCTACACCCGATGGCGAGATACGCCGCCAGACAGAAGGCTCAAACAGATCAGGTAGGGCGGAGAATGCCGCGATGGATATGGCCAGGAGCAATGACACAAGGGATACCCTGAACCCCGTGGAGTGCGGAGGCTGGCACTTTCCCTCATGCTTCAGCCCCGGCTCAACCTGCTCGGGTGCCTTTGCCACTTCGTAGACCATGGGTTGGGCAGAACTCGCCGTCTGCCGCTCTCCTCGTGCAAGGGAACCAACCGCCCTCCGAGCCTGTTTCCTACGCCGTCGAAATGGTGAGGTGAATGTCGGACAGTTCTGTTCCCACCAGCCTGTGCCATCCCCACCATGTTGAAGCTGATTAGCTGTCTCCTGATTCCTGAAGAGGCTTGCTAACCCAGCCACCAATCCCGCTCCCAGTGCCACAGCGAAGTATTGAGCCAGCAATTGTTCACAGTCCAAGCGGGCAACCATCGTCGTGTACTTCTCGCACCACGACCCAAACTCCGCTGTTGCGTAGGGCGGAGCCAGGATGAACGAATAGCCGCCTGCGTATTCAGGCCCGAATGCATCGTCCCGGTACCTGCGTTCACGCACACGCCATGGCGGGAAGAGAGTCATCAGCAACGCTATCCCGATCGCCATAACCAGAAGTCTCCGATGCTTCCGCAAGTTGGCCTCCTTTGGCTGCCGTCGCGAGTCGGATCTAAGCGAAGGCGTTGGGTAGGCATTCGCTGACCCTGACTTGCCATCGGCACATTGCTGAGTAACTTGACTGTTGCGGCATCATGCGGACGTCCGAATACTGGTGTGCGGTTTAGAGGGAGTTCAGCCGCCGAACATTGGGGCATAATATGTTCCCCATGAAGATACTTTTACTCATACATTCATCTGACGATCGATCCTGGGAAACCCAGCCGATCGAGTTAAGCGAACTGCCCCATGGAGGCGAACACATCGCCACGAGCGATAAGGAGGATGCCGAGTGGTTCCGTGTCCAACTCGTCGCCCGTGTGCCCGATGGTCACGAATTTGCGGCCAAGGTCGTGCGCCAGAAGATCGGCCAGATTGAGATTCACGGACTGACCCTCACGAATCCTGTTGTGCGACGTGAGGGAGCATCAGAACGCCGGGGCGAGTTGCTGACAGAGAGGCAGGCGGCCGAGCGAGCCTGTGTGTCTCGGTGGACCATCCGCAGGCTGATCGAGAGAGGCAAGCTGCCAGCCCTGGAATACGGCTCGGTTCGCAAGAAGATCTATCGCATCGATCCGGCCGCATTGCTGACGGTGCAGCCGGTCCAACCGCCACCCCCGCAAGAAAGGCGACAGCGTAGACATCACCCAACCACGCCGCAAAGCAGTGGGCCGGCTTGGCCGCCACCCGGGTACACTCGGCTTGTTCACACGGACGAATGAAGCAAGTCCTTCGCGACTTGGGCGAATAGGGCCACTGGTGCATTGAGTGTAGCCGGCGACACCTATTGAGCGGAATTCATGCTGAGCGCGAGCTGCCTTCCCTGTTGCGCTAAACCCACTATCCTTCACATCTTTGCCGACACCTTCGACATCTGACGGAACGGTCAAAACGTAAGCGGCCCGCAAGGGGCTGTCACGCCTCCCCACTCCTGCCCGATCACTATCACCTTGGCGTTCAAGTTCGCCTGTTGCTTGCCAACAGCCCACCGATGGCCGTTGTTAGGTCGGACAGCCCCTCGGAATGGACGAAGTTCGGCAACTATGTTCTCGGCGGCAATGGACTGCAAATAAGGAAGTAACGGTGCTCCCAGGTCCCGGACCGGAGCGAAATGGTGCCGCCGGTTACGGCTACGTTGTGCCTCCCTTGAAAGAGTTGTTAGCGGTAGCCAAGCAAAAAGAGTAAAATCGACAACCAAGTAAGGTGGGGTCATGTCATGGCCTGTGGTGGTCCTGTGTGGAGAGATCGGTAGCAGGGGCCTCGCCTTCGGAATCTGCATTTCAAGAGAAGGAGGACGTTTATGAATTCAGATCAGAGTTCACAAGGCGGCGCTGCAGTGGCCCAAAGCGTAGGCCACATCCTAGAGTCTGTCGCACAGGCGAAGGTCGTAGAAGAAGATTTCATCGAGACCGACGCGGAGTCGGGCGCATCCATCTGCTTCATTTATCCATTCGCTCAACTGTTAGACGTTAACCCAAAAGGCCTGTTGGGGAAGAACACCGCTCATTTCTGGTACCTGAACGGTGCAACTGTGGGCCATGATAAAGCGGCTCCTAGGCCCAATACGGTGTCCCGACTCGCATGGCAATTCGAATCATTGAGAACCATTTCCGACAGGCTCGACGGGGACAGCATACAGAGGTACCTTTTCAGGCCGAATACGATCAAAGTGCATCTCCGCGATGGGCAGGACACCGCCAAGGTGATTGTCTTGGTGCATCTTCATGTAGGCTCTGGTGTGGCGTATTTGACAGTGAACATCCATCTGGATTCCGTGCGAGCGCACGACTTCGTGGCCCTCATTCATAGTGCGCATGAACGTGCAGAGAGCGAGGGATTCACAAAGCGGTGCACGAACAGATTCCTGATCTCACGACCAAATGCGGCGAGCGGGGAAGGGGTACAACCCTGCAGATGTAAGAACACTGGCGAGAAGATCGCTGAAGGTCAAGTCAAAATCAGGTGGACTTGTACAGACCTTGGCCTCTACACCTGCTCGCTCATGGAGGTTGCTGACGCTTGCATAGAGCAGTTTAGAAAAGACTATGAAATAGACTGGGCTCCAGTGTGGGATGCTGAGGAGCCTAACACGAAAATGCGAAATAGCCGACAAGGAGTTCCATCGATCGCAGGTATTGCATCAAGGGCTGCCGATTCGGAAGGTGTCGGTCGCCCTGACAATCAACCTGCCATGGGACTCCCCGCGAATGCAGCAGGAACACGAGTCTCGGGTGCTGAAGCGGAAACGCTGGAAGGAGGTGAGGTGGGGGACAAGCGTAAGTACCGAAAGCCGAATCCCATGTGGTGTGTGGAGTTGAAGGCCCCAATTGAAGGAACAGCGGGAGAGACCGCAAGCGGCGAGCCAATGGATGCCGAGCAGTACATCGTGGCTCATCCCAAAAACATCTATGGCATGCTCACAGGGGATGAAGGTTACAAATTTGTTCCGGAGGAATGTGCCAAGAGAGGGCTCGAAAGCAAGTGGGGCACTCGCGACTTCTTCTCAGTCGTAGCCCTTGGCCGTGGTGTCTTGATGGCAAATTTCACCAAAGGTAAAGAGCGTGGGTGTGCAAGGAATCGATCCGGCAACGCACAGCCTAGTGGAGAGGGTTTGCCGGAGAGCTACATCGACGCTGTGAATCGCTACTGGGAGACGGATTATTGGGGAATGTGTCCCGAGTACTTTGGTGTCTCTTCAATTATTGCGGGGCTTGAACACGGTCCGCTGGCTAGGCTGTTTGAGTGCATCGACTGCGAGATCCAATTGGCCTACTGCCGGGCGGTTCGAGAGCGAGCCAAAGCGACTATTGACCGGCACTATAAGAACAAGAACAGGGGCGAGAGGTTGGCGATTAGTAATCGCCAGGATCGAGATCGCCTGTTTAAGGCTAGTAGCATGATAATGGAGAGACTGGAATCGGTATCCTCCTGGCAGAGAATGGCATTACATGATCTCTTCCTCATGATCAGCAAGGGTGTCAATCTGCAGGGACAGGTAAAGCAGATGCGGAGACAACTGGATGAGATCCACGCCCACCTTCGGGCTCTCCGCGAAGAAGATATCCAAACCGCTGTAGATTGGTTGGCGATCTTTGTGGCTGCGCTCACTGTCCCTCAAATCTTTTGGCCCTTTATAGACGATATGAAACGGTGTTCGGTTGCGAAGCTTGGTTGCACTTTCGCAATTGGGCTGTTGGGTGGCATAGCTGCATACGCTATTGTATCGAAGGCGGGGATTGCGGCGCGATCTCCATGGCAACTCTTAGTCAGGATTTGGCGAGCATTCCCGTGGAGCAAATAGAAGGTTGGTAGAGGGGCATATGACGGATGCGGGGGGGGAGATCGTGACCGCGGTCGTGTGGCTCCAGGGGATGCCTCTCGAAGGACCTTGCAAGGATCCCTGGATCTTTGATACTGTGCCAGACAGTCGGACCCTGGTTCACCGGGGGCGATTCGGTCCGCAGTGATGCTATGGTGTCGCCTTTGTACTGGAACGGGGACCAGAAAGGTCACTCGAATGCTTGTTGTTCAGAATGAAGCACTGCTCGATTTGCTGCGGTTCCATTACACGTCTGAGAAAGTCCGAGCGATCCGACGTGAGTTGTCTGACAAGGGCGTTTTCAGTTTCCCCACTCTCAACAACGGACTGTTTCCTGCAGCCTCGGTCACTGGCGAGACGGCCTACACTGGCTACGCCAGCGTTTGGGTACGCGATAACGTGCACATCGCCCATGCCCATTACGTCCTCGGCGAGGCCGACGTTGCCGCCCGGACTGCATGTGCCCTTATGGACCACTTTCGCAAACAGTGCAGTCGGTGCCGAACGATGATCAGCAGAAGAGGTGTTAGCCCCAAGAACGTCATGTGTCGTCCCCATATTCGGTTCGACGGGTTGACCCTTGGCGATATCGATGAGAAATGGCCGCATGCGCAGAATGACGCGTTGGGCTATTTTATCTGGTTCTATTCGAAGCTTGCCTGCAAAGGATTAATCAAGCCTGAACAGACTGACTTGGATACGCTGTGGCTTCTGGCCAAGTATCTCAAGTCCGTCGCCTTCTGGAAGGATGAAGACAGCGGACATTGGGAGGAGATCAGGAAGATATCCGCATCGAGCATCGGAGCGGTTGTGGCCGGACTGCTTGAACTGAGGCGACTGTGGACTTCATCTCCGTTGAACGCGAAGCACAGAAGGCCAAGACATTTGCTTGACGAGTTGATCGCGAAAGGTAGGGCGTCCTTAAGAAGGATCTTGCCTGCCGAGTGTATTCAGGCCAAGTCGCCCCAAAGGCGTCGGTATGATGCTGCGCTGCTGTTCCTCATCTATCCTCTCGAAGTCATCACCGGCAAGATTGCTGACCGCGTACTGCAGGATGTCCTTGAGAACCTCCAGGGCGATCACGGCGTCCGCCGGTACGTTGGCGATTCGTACTGGGCACCGGACTACAAAAAGAAGGTAACGGCGGAGAAACGCACGATCGACTACAGTGAGAACATGGTTGCGCGGGACACCATGGCGCAGCGAGGCAATGAGGCGCAGTGGTGCATATTCGATCCGATCATCTCGGCTAT
The DNA here is from genome assembly GCA_050261455.1 of Bacillota bacterium. Lineage (GTDB taxonomy): Bacteria > Planctomycetota > Phycisphaerae > Tepidisphaerales > Tepidisphaeraceae > JAPLNB01. Next base: position 31,980 of record JBLNDH010000042.1, on the reverse strand, counting down.
TTATGGCTTGCGATATCAGGCTACGCGGAACGGTGAGTTTTTCCGCCTTCAGACGAAGTATCTGAACCGTTCGCTCGGTCAACTGACCAGCCCCGATTCTGGGTTCCCCGAATGGCGGTGTCCGGAGTTGTATTACATCGAAGATGGCCGGCGTGTGCCAAGTGACGCCACGCCGCTGCTGTGGACCCAGGCGAATCTCATGCTTGCACTTAAGGTGATGCGGGATAGTGTCCAGTCTTCCGGCGATGCCTCCCGCGTACAATCTGGAGCCGTGACTCAGGAGGGTTGTGAGACAGAAGTGATCCCGTGAAAGGCTGCAATCATCCTCTATGGGGGCGAATCGGGCCAATCCTGCGGGACCTGTGTCGGGAGAAGCAGGTGGAAGTTCTGCGAGGCCACTGCCTGGTGGATCAGGTGTACATGTGCCTGAGCATTCCAATGGTAGGGCTTCATCCTCCACGCCCAAGCACAGCGTGGCGTACATGGTGGGGTCCATCTTGAGCCAGAGTGCGATCCGGATTCACCGGGACCTGCTGAAAGCGGTCGCACTTGTGGGCTGCGTCTTTTGGTAGCGGGCTTGTGCGTTTCCTGATTGAGTGTACCGAAGGAGCGGGGTAACGTCTTGAAAGTTACGCACAATTGAAAAGTCGGCTCTCCCGCCTGGAAGGTGTTGGTGTGAAGACAACCCTTACCCGAAAGAAGGAGAGCCAGATGGACAAGGTAGCAGATTCGGCGTCGGAAGGAACCGAGACGGAGGCTTTGAAGGCGGCATTTTCGGTGGATGCCGAGAAGGCCCGTGGCCACCTCGACCGGGTGGTGCGTTCGAGCGTGGAGCAGACACTCAACTCGACCTGTATGATGCCATTCTCATCGACGAGGCCCAGGACCTGCCACCGACCTTCTTCCAGATCGTGGACGCAATGACCAAGCAGCCGAAACGGATTGTTTGGGCGTATGATGAGTTGCAGAACCTGTCTGATGCCAGCATGGCTTCCGCGCCCGATCTGTTCGGCCGAGAGATTAGCCTGGCCAACGTCGCTGAGGCTCCGCAGCGCGACATCATCCTACCCGTGTGCTATCGCAACACGCCGTGGGCCTTGACTCTTGCCCATGCTCTAGGATTCGGCCTGTTCCGAGAATCACACATCGTGCAGCATTTCGACGATCCAAGCATGTGGGAGGAGATCGGATATCAGGTAGAGCACGGAAGCCTTACCGAAGGGGAAACTGTAACCCTTTCCCGTGCTCCGCGATCTTATCCCACGATCTTTACGGAGCTACTGGACCCTGCAGACGCCGTCGCAGTGAAGGCATTCCAGTCTCGTGACGAGCAGAATGTCTGGATTGCCGACCAAGTGAAAAGGAACATCACAGAGGATGAGCTTGATCCGGATGACATTCTGATCATCCTGCCCAATGCGATCTCCGCGAAGGATGAATACTACGCGCTTCGGAGACATCTCGACAGCTATGGTATCTCCTCGAACTTGGCGGGCGTCACGAACGACCGAGATTCCTTCATGGAAACAGGAGCTGTCACGGTATCGGGGATCTTCCGGGCGAAGGGCAACGAAGCACCCATGGTCTACATCGCCAATGCAGATCACTGTGCATCCGGACACGAGATGATCCGCTTGCGAAATGTGCTTTTCACAGGGATTACCCGCTCCCGCTGCTGGGTGCGAATTTGCGGCATTGGCCAGGGCATGGCGACGCTCCAGAAGGAAATCGACCAGGTCACCAGCCGCGACTTCAAGCTGCGATTCCGTATCCCGACATCGCCCGAGTTGGAGAAGGTGCGTCGCATCAACCGTGATCGTACCGCACAGGAAAAGGGACAGATCCGGAAGGCTGCTCGGAACCTGGAGGAAGTCATCGAACTTGTCCGCCAAGGTGTGCTGTCGCCCGATGCGATGCCACAACTTCGCGAACTGCTGCGAGCGCTGAAGGAGGGTGGTGAACGCGATGAACGCTAGGCAGGTAGCCGAGCACATTGCCAGTACGTGCGAGAGCCTATACGCGATCAAGCTTGTGCGGTTTTACAACACGCCGCATGAAGTCACAGCTAACGGCCGAACCCGCATTTCGTGGAGAAGCAGCGAGGCTGGAAGCGGTCATCAGCATCCTTTCGGGTCGCTTGAGCAGTATCTGGGATGGGTCAAGGGCGGCGAGTTTACCTGCATTCTGTTTGATAATTCACTTGTTAGGGCATCCTACGTCTGTGAGGGGAACTCGATCGTCGAGCATACCCTGTGGTACTGGCCATGCCCGGTGAAGTTTCCGTCACCGGCTGAGACCTTGAACGACTTGTGTGATGGTCTGGCTATGTGCATCGAATCGCCACGAGCCGCGAGAGACATATGTGAGCTTAGTCTGCGATCCCCCATGCGGTTTGACTTCGATCCGCAACAAGAACGCGAGGACCACCCGCTAGTTCATCTCCATATGCAGTTCGAGGAGGCACGGCTTCACGTGAATGAGGCCATGTGCTTCACGGCTTTCATCAAGAAGGTATTCAGAACGTTCTATCTCAAGAAATGGCTGGAGAACCGGGATGTTGAGTTGCTCCATGAGCAGCCTATCGACCAAGAGGAGGGCCAATTCGACCCGATGCCACATTGTCTCCAAGTATCGTGGTGCTGAACGGAGGATCGCATGCCGGTTATTGCCCCGAATGGCCGTTATCTTGCTCTGGGGTATTCTCGTCGTTGCCGGACCTACCTTTGTCCTTCGGGGCTTGTGGCTTTGCCGCAACCAGACGATCGTGGAGGGTCCGGGCGATCGCCTTCAGTCGGGCCAAGGGGAACCTGCCCTTGATGTAGGTATTGTCCCGGCCCGTCAATCGCTGGCCCATCATTCGTTTGGCCGCGTTGTCATCAGGACAATGAGCAGCGACGGTGCGAGCGGTGCGACGCAGGGTGTAGGGCGTGATGCGTTCGATGCCGGCGGCCTCCGCCAGATCGCGGAAGGGCCGGGAAATGCGGTTGGAGCGGCGAATATGCACGATCGCCTCTTCCCCGGAACCCTTCTTGCCCTTGACGGGCTCTGTATTCACGAGCAGTTGGCCGTTGGGGCGAACGAAGACCCATTCCGCATCGTCGCGGGGAAGGGCTTCCAGGGCCTTCCGCGTGATCTTCCAGAGATAGGCTTCCTGCAGGATGCCCGTCTTCCACCGCCGACGCCGGAGCCGGCCGCTCTTGAAGTTGATCTCGGCCCATTTCAGGCGGGCGATTTCCGCGGGGTTCATGGCCGCATTGAGCATCAGCAGCACGATGGCCCGCCACTTGGGCTTGAAGGTCGTGGCCCGAAGAAGCCGCCGGACCTCGCGCCGGACCAGTATCCGCTCGGTGCGGTTCTCCTTACCGGCCCGCAGGCAGGACAGGGCCACGGCTTCGGAATCGGTTTGCGGGGCCACGAATGCGCGTCCGAAGCAGATCGAAGTGATCCACCCATCGTCCACGGCGTACTTGAAGGCGGTCTTGACGTTGACGATCACCCGCCTGGTGGCGTGAGCCCCCAGCTTGCGCAATTCGAGGGTGGCTCGATAGGCCGAGAAGTGCCCCGGCTTGAGGATGGCGACTTTCACGCGGGGGCCAACAAAGTCGGCGAAGTCTTTGAGATTGGCCATGTAATCGCCGTAGGTGCCGGGCGCGATACGGCCCGCCTCCACGTCGCGGCCTCTGATCGCCAGGTATTTGTTCACGAGCTCGCCCACCGTCAGGTCATTGGCGGTGTTGCTCGGGGTAGTGTCCACGCGGTAGAGCCCGGCGAGAATGGCCTCCTTGCGCGCAAGCCACAGCCTCAGGGCGTTTTCGCCTTTGGGATCGGTCCGCCAAGAACCGAAGTAGTAGGGCTGGCCCTTGACGATCTTTCGCCACTGTCCGTTTGTGCAAGCGGTCAGTGGAAACTCCGGATACGGCTTCTGCGGACGTTGCATGAAACTCCTGGTTGAGAACACTGTTGCGTAGCGACCCGCAACACGCGCGGGGCTCGTCAGCCTCCCCTATCTAGAGGAAATTCCGGCCGGCTTGTAAAATAAACCGAGTTTTCGCGACAGGGGATTGTGGGGCAGCAATGTAATATTGGCCATATCGTTTTGCGCTTCGGTGCTGCGTACCGATCTGGAATTGATTACGACTCGGCTGAATCGTAAGCGGGGCCATGGATGGCAGCGGACTCTGGTGAGCAGTCGCTGTCAAGGTTGTCAAAGTTGATCTCATGATAGTCGGGACATGATAGATACGGGAATCCTGCCCGATGGGACCCAAGCTCAAGGGTGGTACCGGGGGAGGGGTGGGGCAATCCTGCCGTCGGATGCTACATCATACCCGATGACTGCCGAGCATGCGAATGCCCAGCAGTATAGTGAAACGATGATGCTACGTGTATTGTGACTATAGTATAAACATGTGTTTGTTTGCCACGCTCGGATTCATTAGGCATACTCTGCACCATTGCTAGGCCATGGGACAGAGCGGCGAACCTTGCGAGTCCAAGCATAAGGAAAGCGAACCATGCAAACGACACAGACCCCCGTGCAGAACTCCATCCCGCAGACCAGCCGGGAACACCTGGCGGAGATGTGGTTATTAATGAGGGCGGCCGACCTCATTCTTCAGATTCAGAATGAAATGCTGCCGGCCGCCCCCGACTACGTCCGCGAGCAATTTGCCCGTCCCAGCATGGTTCGTAAGGAAATAGCTGCCCGCCTTGCCCTGTTGGCGTGTGGCATCGCCTAGCCAATCGGGCATCAAGTGTTGCCATCGTGACGCCCCCGTCTCATCCAGCATGAGGCGGGGGTTTTTCTTTGGTCCCGTTGCAGCATGAAGATCAGGCCAGATAAGCCATGGCCGGGGTTGTTTGCTTCGCTGCCAGGAAAAAGAACTCTCGCCCTCGCATCCAACAGGGGCGCGTACAGCAGGGGGATCATGGGCATAGTAACCGGTTTGCTGTCCTACGGGCTTGGCTGTACGCCTGCAACGTCGTCCTCCCTTGGCGTAGGCTTCTGATCATCCGCCATCTGAATCGGGGCCGTGCGTTGCAGCCATGGGGTTTTGTCGGCGAGGTGGGGGCGTAGGTACTGCCCGGCTATCAGTCGGGGCAAGGTCGCGGCCATGCCGCTGGCGTGTCAATCCTCCCGATAAGCGGATAATGGGGCAACGGCCGCAAAGAGCCAAGTTCTCTCGCCCTGTCGATGCCAGGATGGCGGGGGCGAGCAAAAGAGGGGTTTTCGGATTGCTGGTCAATGGGTTTTTCCAGTCTGCCGGGCAAAGGCTACCGCCTATCACCACTCAGATTAAGGCAAATTGATCCCCCGGTAGATCGGGCAACTGGGCAACGGCGGGTGGCTCCGCCCATGCCTTTTCTGTTCCACTGGGCAAGGGGGCGAAGGCTCTCCCTGGGGATGTCGATCAGGGTGGATTTGATCCCCCTGTGTGTCAGGCAACGGGGCAAAGGGGCAACGGTCCAGATGGGCAATGACTCGGATGGGGCAACCGGCCGGGAAGTCGTCTAGCCGCCTCGCGGCGGCGTTGAAGAGAGGGGGATGAGACTGAGGTCGTCGGAAATGGGCAACGGCTCCGCCAGGTTGCCGGGATGCCGCCGATGGGCGAGGGGGATTGGCTATCGATCTTGCTTGGGTTTGGCAGCCTGGATCAAAGCGAGGATTTCGGACCGGGTTTGTTCGGGGAGGTTGGCCCATACCTTCGCCATGTCCTGCAAACCATGGTCTAGATCGGTCGAATCAGAGAGGTTGCTACCCGATTTGCTACCCTCGGCCAAGCGGATCTTCTGTTTTTCCGAGGAAATCGCAGGATTCTCTGTAGGTTCGAGTCCTACAAGATGCATTAAGCCTTATCCCATAAGGGCTTAGTGTAGAAAAAGTACTTTCCTGTAACCTCTCTTTACGAGGGGTTTTTTGTTGGATTTTCCTATCTTGCCTCAAGAATAGCAGTTGAGTTCCGGCCGGAGCCAAGCTTAGGGGTTCCTGTGAACTTTCCTAAATCCCGCCAGGATCAACTCTTGCCAGCGTTTTCCCCCCGCGTAATGTGTTTCGGTGTTGTAGCTGAGGCTGCAAGGACGAATCACATAGCAACGCAATGAGCAAGGAACGTCTGCCATATCTGACCAAGCAAGGCTTCTACGCCGTCTCCATTGGGTTCCATCTAAAGAACGGAAGACGAACACAGAAGAAGTTCTTCCTGGGCAGTGACAGGCCATCGGCCATCCGTGAGGCACGAGCACTGCGACTCGCTTGGGAAGAGGAGACGACCACCGACGCCCAATAACAGCACGGAGCGTGTTACGTGGCCGAGCAGTCTGGCTCTGCGGTTCGGTACTCTGCCCGCAGTTCCCGGCGCATCACCTTGTTGGACGCGGTCCGCGGCAAGGCCGAGATCAACTGCACCTCCTGTACTTTGAATAGCGGATTGAGGTGCTGGCGAAGGGCCTGCTGCATGGCGGGCTTCAGCTCCGCCACGGGTACGCTCTGCCCCGGCCGCAGCACCGCGTAAATCACCAACTGCGAGGGTCCGCCTTCCGGCGGGGCGATCGCGATGGCGGCGGTTTCCTGGATGGCCTCCAGCTGGTTCAGCACCCGTTCGATCTCGGCACAGCCCACCTTGATGCCGCCCAGGTTCATGGTGTCATCTGAACGTCCGAGGACCCGGTAATAGCCTTCGGGTCCGCGTTCCAGGTCATCGCCGTGGCGGCGGAGCGGAACCCCGCCGGGGCCGGGGGGCGTGTGGGCGAAGTAGACGGCGTCGTGATCGCGGTTGAGCAGGCGGGTGGATAGCCCGATGGAGGGGCCGATGAGAAACACCTCACCGCGCGATGCCGGCTGGTTCTGCTCATCGAGCAGCACCAAATCCAGCCCGAGAGCCGGGGTGCTGAATGTTGCCGGGACGCAAGGTTGCACCACCGTGCCGGTGATGTACGCCCCGCCGATCTCGGTGCCGCCGCAGTACTCGATGACGGGCCGATAGCCCGCCAGGTGCATCAGGTAGAGCATGTCCTGCGGGTTGGAGCTTTCGCCGGTGGAACTGAAGGCGCGGATGGCGCTCCAGTCCAGGCCTTGCATGCAGGCACTTTGCCGCCAAACCCGCACCAGGCTGGGCACCACTCCCAGCATGGTGACATGGGCATTCTGTACGAATTGTCCGAAGCCGCGGCTTGTCGGCACCTGGTCGGTCAGGGCGATGGTGGCCCGGTTCAGCAGGGCTGCGAAGATCAGCCACGGGCCCATCATCCATCCCAGGCTCGTCGGCCAGCAGAGCACATTGCCGGGATGGATATCGTGATGGAAAAAGGCATCGGCGGCGCATTTGAGCGGCGTGGTGTGGTCCCAGGGGATGGCCTTGGGTTCGCCGGTGGTGCCGGAGGAGAAGAGGATGTTGATCGCGTCGCCGGGGTTGCAAGCGACTGGCGCCAATCGGTCATCGGCGCTGAGGAATGCTTCCCAGGTCTGGTCGCCGCTGCGCAGGGCGACCGACGCCGCCCCTTGGCCGCCCAGGACAATCGCCGGGGGCGCGCCAGCGGTGATGAGCTTGTCGTAGAGGGGCAGGCGATTGCCGCCGCGGTGAATGTAGTCCTGGGTGAAGACCCTTTTCGCCTGGCCAATTCGCAGGCGTGTGGCCATCTCTTCCGGCGCGAAGCTGTCGGCGATCGAGACGACCGCGGCCCCGGCGGCGAGGATTCCCAGATAGATGGCGACGGCGTGGGGCGTCATCGGCATGACGATCGCCACCGCGTCGCCCGGCTGGATGCCTCGCTGGAGGAGGGCGTTGGCCACGCGCCCGCTGAGTTGACACAGCTCGCCGTAGCGGATTTGTTGCAGGGTGTCATCGCCGCGTGCGTAGACGATGGCCGGCCCATCGCGGTTGGCATTGAAGCAGCTATCGACGATGTTCAATCGCGCGCCGGGCAGCCATCGAGGCCGGGTGGGCTCGGAGGCGTCGAGGATTGTCTGGAAGGGCTGACGCAAGCGAATGTTCAGAAGCTCGATCACCCGCTGCCAGTAAGCTTCGCGATGCTCCACGGACCAGCGGTGCAGCGAGGGGTAGTCGGGCACTTGCGCCCATTGCAGCGCCGCGGTGATATTGGCGCGTTGGATCACGTCGGACGGGGGGATCCACGCCGGGCCTCTCGGCGCAGTCGCATCGGGACTGCCATAGCATTGTTCGTAGAGAAACGCGTGAAGAGCGAAGTCGTGGCGAGGGTCGAGGATTTGGCGGCAAATTCGCGACCAGGCTTCCTGCGGCCGATGGACATCCATCGCCTGGCAAATCCATTGGGCCGTTTCCCGCGCCGGCGCGATCTCCAGGCCGCGGCGAATCAGTTCGGCAGACAACGATTCCGTGTTCATGGATAGCCTCTCGTCAATGGGCCAATTTCGTGCGGCACGGGAGGTCGAGGCTCTAGCGCGCCGTCCAGCCGCCGTCGATGACGATCGTCTGGCCGGTGATGTTCCGGGCGTGCGCGCTCATGAGGAACTCGACGGTCGCGGCCACCTCCTCGACGGTGATGAACCGCTTCTTGGGCATGGGCTCCAGCATGACTTTGTCGATGACCTCCTGCTCGGCAATCCCGCGGGTCTGCGCCTGAGCGTGGATCTGGGCCTCGACCAGGGGCGTGCGGATATAGGCGGGACAGATCGTGTTGATCGTGATGTCCACATCCGCCGTCTCCAGCGCCACCACTTTCGAGAAGCCCAGCATCGCATGCTTGGCGGCCACGTAGGCGGACTTGAAGGGGGAGGCGACCAGCGAGTGGATCGACCCGATGTTGATGATGCGCCCGAATCCGACCGCCCGCATCCGCGGCAAAAGTGCCCGGGTCAGGAGAAACGGCCCTTTGAGTATCACCTCCACCAACTGGTCCCAGCGATCCTCGGGAAACTCCTCCAGCCGGGCGACGTGTTGGACGCCGGCATCGTTAATGAGCACGTGGATCGGTTGGTTGCCGAGGGCTTGGAGAAAACCCTGCACCTGCGTGGCGGAAGCGACGTCGAATTCATGAGCCGAGGCCCGTTCGGCCGCGGGGCCCATGAGCTGCATGGTCTCGCGGAGGGCCGCGGGGTTCCGATCGGCCAGGATGAGGTGGTGGCCTGTGCGGGCCCAGTGCAGGCAGAGTCCCCGGCCCAGACCACTGCCGGCGCCGGTTACCAGAATATGCAGAGATGCGGAGTTCATAGAATGCCTTTACGCCCACGCTTCGCGACCAGCGCCTGGCCTTCCTCGTAACAGCCGCCGCTGCCGATCGTCAATCGAAGATCCACTGGCTCTCTCATGTCCGTCCCTCCGTTCACCTGAATGGACCAGGGGTCCATCAGTCGGCCATTGACGAGTGATTCTCTTTCGCAAGTCGAGCCGGGCCGTCCCCGGCCCGGACGCTGACCCGCTAATTCAGCTTTGACACTTCACCAGGAAGGTATACCCCTGGCAACTGGCGGGCCGTGGCTGTACTCACCGCGGCCGCTTCGCTTCCGGCCAAGGCGCCGCCAATCCCCGCGGGTGTTCCTGGAAGAAGCGGACCAACTCCCGCGACGCATCCGGGCCGACAGGATCGGTATACGAACCGTGGCGACTTCCCCCCGACCACGCGTGACCTGCGCCGTGCACGGTCCACCGTTCCACGACGGCCTGCCCGCGTATGTCATGGTAGATTTCGCAGGTATAGGCTCGCCCGCCGGGTACCTGCCCCTGCTGTACAGTCACCGGCGGGGCGCTTTCGCCCGGACCTGGGGACCCGTCGGTGGCGGTCCACTGCTGGACCAGGTGATCGGCATTGCACGGGTGGACCGTGGAATCGCCATCCCCATGGAAGAGGATCAGCGGGGGAAGGCGACCCATGCGCGTCTGCTGCCCCCCGGAGCCGCCTTGCTGCATCGCCTGAAAGGCCGACGGAAGGTCTTGGGCGCAGCCCGGAGCCAAGCCCGAATGCACGCCGACGGCCGCATAGAGGTCGGGATACGTCGCCCCCAGGATTGCCGCCATCGCCCCACCCGCCGAGAGTCCCGCCACATAGATCCGGCCAGGATCGATGCTGTATTGGGCCATCACCTGACGCGTGATCCCGGCGATGAGCGTGGGCTCGCCACCGTCTCGCTGCTGGTGGGTGGCGTCAAACCAATTCCAGCATTTCGAGGGGTTGGCGGTGGGGGCTTGTGCCGGATAGGCCACGAGGAACCCTTCCGCTTCCGCCATGGCGTTCATGCCGGTGCCGGCGGCGAAATCATCGGGGCTCTGCGTGCAGCCATGGAGCATGACCACCAGCGGCAAGGCCTGGCCGCGATACCCGCTGGGAATGTAGAGCTTATAGTCTCGCTTTCCCGCCGCGCTGGTATGGGTTCCCGCGATCCACTGGCCGGGTCCCGCCAAGTCCACCGGAGTCGGCTGCAGGACAGGCCCGCGCCCAAACAGTCCCTCCAATCCAGGTACCCGCGACTCGACGGGAGGCTTCAGGGGCGGGACAAAGGGACGGCCGGTCGGCATGCGGCGAGCCCTTGCATGGATGGTTGACCGTGGCTGCGCCTCTGATGCCGCCGCCGACGCTTCAGACGAGGTCGCTTGGTCTGTGTCCGCCGCTTCGGTGGCAACGGGTCCCGTCAGCGCGATGGGTTCTACTGAACTCGCTTGGCCTACGGGGGCGCTGGGCGGAGCGTGCCCGCCTTTTAAGGTACGTTGAATGAGGGCCGTCGCCTCGGCCAACTTCCCTTCGCGCGTGAGACGCATTGCTTCCAGTATTCCGGTGTTCATGAGATGTCCTTTCACGGGTGTTCTGCAGGCGGCCACCTGGGCCACCACGTCCGGCTACGTGATCCGTTCGGCCAGCGCCCGCTTCACCGCGTCACTGGCATGAAATGCCCCCAGCACGCTGATGCTGTCGATCGTGGCCAGGGCCAGTTCCGGCGAGACGTCCTCGGCGATACTGGCCAGGCCCAAGACCCTGATTTGCAGCCGCTGCCCGGCCGCACGCACCGCCTCCAAGTCTTGGCGAGTGTACTGCTGCAGCCCGAGCACGAGTGTCTTGCGGGCAACAGCCTGCCGGACGGCATCAGCATGAGCGGCCAATTGGTTGCGGATGGCGGTGCGGAGAAAGTCGGTGCGGTTGGAGTAGAATCCCTCTTGAACCAGCAGATCGATCTGACCCAGATCAATGGGACCCAGGTTCATCGTGATCTTCTCCGTCTCGCCGGCCATGACCGCCTCCTTGCCATCTGTATATCATCTAAACGCCATCCATACGGATGGTATAGTAGTAGGCGTCAAGAAACAGGGTCAAACCGATCAAACCACTTTTTAGCGGAAATGCGATTCAGCATGACAACACGAGGGAGCAAGCGGCCTGCAACGAGGCCGGGAAGCAGGCGGGTACAGTCGTAGAGCAGTTATGCACCGAGAAGATGCCCGCGCCAACAAGTGACGCGTCGCAGGCATTGCCGATCCAACTGCAACCGGTACAGCCTGCGCCGGCGGGCAATCCGGCTGTGCTGGAGCAGCTGAAACGGTATCTCGGTGTCGCCGCGTCTGATACTCCTGCCGTTGCCACGGAGCAGACCCGACGATTACGCGAAAGATTCAATCGAAGTAGGGGCATGGCAGCTCCCACGAGCATTGCGCGTCGCAGGCATGCGCTGAGCAGGGGACTGCACCGTGTAATCAGCTGTGTGCCGCGAATCCCGCGAGACCTGCGCATGGTACAATCCCGGCTGGCGGAATGGCTGGCCTCGGCTCCCGGCAGAAATGGGCACGAGCTACGGAGTCCAGGCAGCCGGCAACCGCGCTGGGCACAGAAAGTTTCGGATGGGATCGACCCAAGCGATCGTGAAACGCAACCAGCTCAATAGCCAGTTGAGCACCGGCCCACGCTCCGCCGGGGGCAAGGCCATTGCCAAGCTCAACAGCCGACGCCATGGCTTGTGCGCTAATCCGGCTGCGGGAACCCTGGAGGACAAGCGGCAGTTTGAGCGACTGCACCGCCAATTGGTTCTGGAACGTGCCGCGTGCCGTCACAAAGCCATCCCCGAAGCGTTCCCAGGTGCCGGATTCCCGCTCATGGTCGAGAACGAGCCGAAACGATCAGGACCTTCTCCGCGAGCTCCCATGCTGCTTTGAGAGTGGCGGCACGCTCGTTGGTATCCTCGATAACGTTAACAACGTACCCGAGGTTTACCACGTCGGCCGGCGCTTTGGTTGCGTCGGGACGGTGTACTGGATCCCAGCCGGCTGCCCTGATGCCCATCCCCGCCAGAATGCTTAAGTCGCCTCCGCGCCCGCATCCGTAGTCAAACACGGTAACGCCGCTTGTCACGAGTTCGGCGTCAACGGCCAGTTTCATCGGGCGGGAGAGGTCCTTCCGCGCGATGGCCGTCTTGTGACGATGGAACCGCTGCGAGCCCATATCGTTAACTAGACCTCGCTCAAGGCACATTGCCGGTCGCCGGCGACCACAAATAATGGCAGCTCATGCCTGTCTCTCGTCGATGATCTGGCGCGCTCGGCTGAGGAACTCCCTTCTGCTCTTCGCCGGCAGTTCCCTGAACTTCTCGATCAACCATTCCACACTCAGGGCATCCAGCCGGGCATCGACCTTCTTGGCAATCAGTTGCAGCCGCTTCGCGTGTGGTTCCGTCAGGACAGCCGGGGGAGCGTTGAGCCGAGCGTGGAGTCGATTGGCCTCACCAGCGCTCATCGCTTGGATTCCGTCGGCATCCTTCTCCAGGCTGTCGATCCATCTCGTACTGAGCTCCTTTCGATGCTTCCTGATGGCGCCCAGGAACTCGTCGATCGTCTCATCCGGCGGCCAGGGTAGTTCATCCTCTCCAATCACCGCGTCGATCTCGCTGCGGATCTCGGCCGCCACGCCTTCGAGTTCCGCATCCGTTAGTTTCTCGTCAGACAGTCGCTGGTAGGCTCGTTGGTGGAGTTTCAGCGCGCGTCGCATCAGCTGAAGGTCCTCGAGATCGGCCGGCATGCTATCGTATGCGACGGTGAGAGCATCCACTTCCGTCAGTATTCGCGTGAGGTCGTCCTCGGTTCGTATCTTTGCATCCCACAGTGCCGATGCCCTGTCCGCAATCGTGGTCTCTGCCTCCTTGAGTTCGGACAGAAAGGCCGATAGCTGGGGACGCGCAACCGCAATGTCAGGAGTCTGGATTCGCTCCCACATGCCCTGGAGTTTCCGCGTGTATTCGGTTCCGACCTCCCTGAACCCTTTCAGCTCTGCGATTCGCACGACGCGCGTCGCGTCCTTACGGGCTGTTAGCCATGACTGTACATCGCGAACCAACTGCCGAGCTTCAACAACCGTCTCTGCCTTGCGGATAATCTGGAGAGTGCAGACTTCGGTTTGCCGGAACAGCTCCTCCAGTCCCAGCCTCTTCAGATTGCCACCTACAAGATGCAGCATCTTGTGCTTGAACTCGCCCACCGCGTCCGGCGAGTCGCTCCTTGGACACTGCCGGGTAATCCAGTCCGGAAACAGCAGGACCACGGCCTGACGCGCTTTCTCACACAGCGGCTGCACCTCGGCGATTTGAGCGTCAGTCCATGCTGGCTTTTCCGCAGCCATCTGGTCACAGGTGGCCTTCAGCGCCGCAGCGCCCCAAGTAAGCAGCCCAACGTCGCACCTCTCGCGTCCTTGCTCGATCTTCGCAGCGGCGTCGTTCTGCTTCTCCTCCATGCTGGTCAAGGCTTCCAGGCTCGCGACGGCTTGTTCACGCAGACGGGCCTCTCGATATGCGATAGCCGGCGGAACTGGCACTCGCGTCTTCAGTTCGACGGAACGGGTGAGGCAACTCTTCCGAGCCAAGTGGCTCTCGCACTGCTCCCAGTCGTCCAACAGCGTTTCCCACTCGGCCGATCCTTCACCAACCGGAATCAGGTCAGTGCGATGCGGGGCGGTCAGGTCCATGAACTTCCCACGGAACATGCCATTCTGGACACCTTGCGAAATGGCATCCTCGTCACAGAGGAGAACAACCAATATCGGAAGGGCGGAGGCCCCGACATCGCGCGCCGCGGACTTCAGGAGCCTGCTGGCCTCGGAGAGAACGTCTACGGGTACACGGCTGGGCTCGACATACGTATAGCTGACCGTGCCACGCGGCTCATCGACGCCTACGGCCGCAGTCCACCGGTCACTGGCGATCGCGATCTGCTGCCTCAGGAAGTTCAGGTTCGAAGTCACGGCCTGATATCGCCATTCTCGGGTTGTGATGCTATTCTCTTCGGCGAAATCACAGTCGAGATCAACGAGCAACTCGCACCACGACGCCGCCTTGCTAACAAACAGCTGTGCCTTTCCGGTTTCATCGTATGCGCTGGCAACGCGTTGCCGCACGAAGGCGAGGAACTGATTGCGTGGCACAGCGTCGCCGAGGATATCGAATGCCCTGAATGCCTGATCCCAATCGAGTACGTTGTACTCGTCCTGCAGCCGCCCCACAGCATCTTGGGCGGTCTCCTCGGGAACTCCGGCGAGGTCACCAAGGGCGAGGATGGCTTCATTCCTATCGTCGACCTGTAATCCCAGCTGCGATGCCAATACTACGGCACAGAGGATACGCTGCAGCTCTCCCGTTAGGGCTGATCCATGGCGACTGATCACCGACGCATAGGCGTGTGTCGTGGCCCCTTGCTGGCCCGTTTCCTCGGAGCTGATCAACTCCTGCTGCAGCGAGTCTGACCAGAGGTCTACTGCCCAAAGCCTCCACGTGCGGCCCTGCACGACCTCGGCACCCGCGAAGCGACCAAACATGTCGCCCAGCAACGCCAGCGCAGAACGCTCCTGCAAGTGCTTGCCGGCAGCAGCGAGGTAGAACATGCACCATGTGGCGTAGGGCGACAGCGGCCAGCAACCTTTGCAGATGATCGTATGGAACTGATCTACGTCGCCCCACAACCGGTGATTCCGGGACTGAGGGAACCATTTGGCAATGGTCGCCGCTGTGGCCTGCGACAGGTGCTCGGCCAGCTTGCGCACGAACTCACTGCCGATTGCATAGACGTCAGCCTCAACAGCATCACTGTGCTTAGCCGAGCGGACACTCTTCCGTTGGATATCGGCGGGCAGGTTCCCCAAGGCGGATATCAGCGAGGGCGGCAAGGTCCGCCTATGGAAGCGGGAGACCATCGAGGCGTGGATAGAGGCACGAGCAAACGCTGCGTAGTAGCGCGATTTGATGGAATCGAGTACAGTTGGACATCGAGCGAGCAGGGAGCAATGCATTATGGCAAGTGTGTACCGCAGGACGTACAAGGATAAGAAGACCGGCAAGAGCAAGCGATACAGAACCTACACAATCGAATTGTCAGACGGCCGACGCATCAAGGGCTATACCGACAGATTCGCCAGTGAGCAGAAGGCCGCCGCACTGGAGAAGGCCATCGCCCGCGGTGAGCAGGGCTGTGTCGATCTGTATGCCGAGCATCGGACCCGTCCCCTATCCCAGCACGTTGGCGACTACCTGACGGAGTTGAAAACGCTGGGCCGCGACGACAAGTACCGCGAGAACATTAACAACCGGCTCGCCCACATCATCCAGGCCTGTGGCTGGAAGGTATTGGGCGACATTTCCGGCGATTCGTTCTGCCGCTGGCGGGAGAGCATCTCGTTGCGGCCAGATGGCCTGCCGGAGATTGGGCCAGTCACACAGAACCAGTACCTTGAGGTGGTTCGAGCCTTCTGCAACTGGTGTGTGAAACGAAAGCGGCTGCCCTCAAACCCCGTTGGGGCAACCGCCAGGGAAGCGGCGGCGGTGGACAAGGTGGATGAGTCCATCGACATCCGCCGCGCCAGGCGGGCATTAACGGCCAAGCAGGTTGAAGACTTCCTTGCCGTAGTGCCTGAGGATCATCAGCGAGTCTATCGCTTCATTCTCTCCACCGGCCTTCGGCGACAGGAGGTGAAGGATCTGGTCTGGGGTGATGTGCATCTCGATTCAGAGACCGCCCTCCTCAAGCTGCGGTCCAAGGCTACGAAGTCTCGGCGGGCTGATACCCTTCCGTTGCGGTCTGACGTGGCCGCCGAGTTGAAGACCATGCGTGGAGACCGTGAAAGCGGCGACCGCGTGTTTCCTGACGTCCCCACGATGCACATGCACAAAAAGTAGTTAAAGAGTGCGGGTATTGAGTGGGAGGATTCCGAAGGCCGCCGAGCCGATTTCCATGCCTTCCGCCACACCTATGGCACGCTCCTGAGCCAAGTGGGGGTGACACCCCGTGAAGCCATGGAGCTGATGCGGCACACCGACCTGAAGCTGACGATGCGGGTGTACACCGATCCTCGCATTTTCGATTTGGCTGGAGCGGTGGAGAAACTGCCGATCCCGGCTGCTGCCGGAAGCCAAGCACTCACGGCCACAGGTACGGAAGGCGAGGCCACGGCCACGGCGGATGTGATGTGTCAAAAAAAAGCTGAACGACTGGCGGGCAGACTGGCGGAGATTTCCGCCAGTCACCCGTCCTCATTGACAGTCATCGGCAGTGGAATCGCCTCAGAGGAATGCTCGCAAGTCGAGGAAAATGCCAGAGATAGGCATCAATTGTCAGTCACTGGCGTTAATGAGGGGGAAATGGGCGCGGTAGGATTCGAACAAAACCCGAACATGACTCCAGTGCCGTTATTTAGCGGAATATCGCAGATTCGCTCGATTTCTTACCAGCACTTTCGGGAACTCTTACCAGCACTTTCGCTTTGTGAGGGTGGCTGACGGAGATGTTCCTGAGCCACAGCGAAAAGGGGATGAAGAAGCACTACGCCGAGCGGGATTGGAAGCGGCTGCACGCGGCGCAGGAGCAATTGGAGAAAGTGCTGGGGTTCACAAATGGAACGACTATGCCGCCGAAGCCCGTGGAGCCGATTGCTGAGGATTCGTGGGCGGCGTGAACCTGACCGACCCCGCTTATTCCCGCCTGCTGCCCCTCCGCACTTCCGGGAGAGGCGGACGATCTCGACCATCGCTTGTGTGGCCAAGCTGAACACGGCAGGAATAAGATGGATCAGACGAAAACGGCCCGCGGCCAACGGATCCGCCAGTGGCGGCGATGTTGGCTGCGAGGCCAGTCCCTATTGGATGTCGCCTGATCGAAAGGAGCCTGTTCTTGGGTCTGCACAACTTGACAGATGCGTTCCACGTCCCAGCCGGTCAAGATCGCTCTCATGAGAAACCGCTCAGCATCTGGGGCCTGATCCCGCTGGCCATCAAGGTCTCGTCGAAGGACACGGGAGGGGCACTATTCGTGTTCGAGCACAGACACATGGGCAAGGGCGGCCCTCCCCGCCACGTCCACCACGAGCAGGATGAGTGGTTCTACGTGGTCCAGGGGACGTTCCGGATGGAGGTCGGCGACGAGAGATTCTTGCTGAGGCCCGGCGACTCGCTCTTTGCCCCGCGAAAGATCCCCCACGCCTGGGCTTGTATCAGCGACGAGCCTGGCACGCTGCTCACAACTGTCAGCCCGGCTGGCACCTTCGAGACCTTCATCCTCAACACGACGAGGCACGCGACACTGCCCACACCGGAAGAGGTGGCGCGGGCGTTTGCGGCCCATGGGATGACGGTCACTGGTCCTCCCCTCCCGGTCGAGTAGAACGGCGGGGACAAACCTGCGGAGCCGATTGCGGAGGGATCGTGGGCAGCGTGAACCTGACCTGCGCCGCCTATTCTCGTCAACTCCGCTATCCGGGTGACTGCCTTCATCGCCTTCAAGGCGTCCACCAGAACCTGCGAGCCGCGGGTCACACGCGGCAGCCAGTCGCGCCACTGCTCGGGGAACTCATTGCGGGTGTCAAAGGTCAGGAACAGGTAATACTTGCCCTCATAGTCGTGCAGCTCGGGAGCCCAGATGCCGACGACGGGAATGTCGCCCCAAACATCGTTGGGGGCGATGTAGATCACCCGCGGGCCTTCCCATGTCGCCAGGTCCTTGCTGGTGTAGGCACGCACCCCACGGCGCGCCGGCCCGATCATGTAGTATGTCTTCGATGCCTGATCGGCCAGAATGCAGACATCTCGCATGCGGAGGTCGCGCAGCTTTTGTATGCGCGCGGGCTGAGTGGCGGGCTGGGCCTGCGCCGCAGCCACCGCAAAACAGACTACCGCCGTGGCAATGCCGAGGAAGGTCTTGCGCGTTATCATGTTGTGATGCCTCCGCCGCAAAGCACAGCTCGTGAAAGGACCGGCGTTACTTCTCCAGTTCTCGTTCGGGTTTGAGATCGATGTAGGTCGGCTGGTTCGGTTCGCCAGCGATGAGTCTGCCGTCGACCACGGTGAGTTCGACGACGTCGATGGCGGTTCGGCGGCCGGGACCGAAGTAGAACCACCAGGCGCGGTCGCCACTGACGACAACGTCGCCATGGCCGCCCAGAAGCGTCTTGTCCTGCATCTTCCAGTTCAGGCAATCATCCGAACTCCAGACGCGCTGGCCGTTCCTCCAGCAATCGGCGACGAGCCAATACTTGCCCTTCCAATGGAATGCCTTGGGCCCTTCGCCGTTGTATTCCGTGACCGCGTTGCCCTTGGGCTCCCACTTCATCAGGTCGGCGCTATCAGCATAGCAGAGTGACTTCTGGGCCCGTTCATCCTTGTACCACATCCGCCAGCCGCCGGCGGGGACCTGCATGACGCACGCGTCGATCACCCGGTCGGATTTCAGGTCAATCGGGCCGACGGTTTCCCATTTCACACCATCCTTGCTCGTGAGGTGCACGATCTGCCGCGGGTGGTTCCAGTCGTTGAAGATCCCCGGTACGTAACTCAGGAACATGTGGTAGACGCCATTGTCCCAGATGACCTCCGGAGCCCAATAGGTGTAGTCCCTGGGGTGCTCATCCTTCCCATAACTGATCTCAGCCGTGCCTTTGTAGGTCCAGGTCGCGCCGCCGTCGGACGATTCGGCCATGCCGATGTTCGAGCCATGCACCCAGCTCACGCCCGGCGCATCGGTCGCCGCCGCCCGTCGGGCGGTGTAGTACATGTACCACTTGTTCGCCTCGGCATTGAAACACAGCACGGGGTCCGTCGGCGCATCGAAGGGTGGATCGCGGAAGAGTGGCCGCGGCGCCAGCTTGCCGGCCTTCACATCAGCTTGAGGCGCATTGGCGACTTTCTCCATGTCGCGATCGAAGGCAACACCGTCAAACGGAACCACGATGACCTTGCTGCCGTGGGCGTCGTTGCCCTTCTGCTTCTCCTTTGGAATGTCCAGCACCGCCAGCGTCATCGCGACCACATGACCGTTTTCAATAACCACGCCAGGACGCTCCAGCTTGTGCCAATGGTTAACGGTGCCATCGGTGTAGCGGATGAAATCTTTGGTTGGATCATAAGCCAGTCCGCAGTTGACCCAGTTGCTCTTGCCGTCTATGGAGGTCAGGTGGTAAGCCTTGCGCGTGCTCCAGGAATTGACGATGATGTGATAGAGGCCGCCGGAATAGAAGACGCAGGGGTCTTCGAGATTGGGGATGCCCCTGGGGAAAGCAGGCCCAAAATCTTTGTACGGCCCGAGAACGCCATCGGTCGCCTTGCTGAGGAACACGTGTCCCGAACGTGGCACGATCATGAAGTCCCCATCGGGGCGGACCATGATGCTGATGTTGGAGGCCTGCAACCCTTCCCCTTTGATTGTCCCCAACTCTTCCCAAGGGCCGTCGGGGGATTGGGAGACAAAGACCGTCCCCGGGCGCGTCTCGCTAATGACCACGGCATAGCGACCGTCGGGCAATACCAGCGCCGTGACGTTGTGCCCTTTGCCGGCCTGGCTGTCCGGCCAGCACAGGCCCTTGTCCACGTACGGTCCGATGAGCTTGTCGCTGACGGCATGAACGGCCTTGGAACCAAACCAGCCATTGTGGCCCCTGGCTTGGTCCCAGCGACTGGCAAACAGGTGATACTTGCCGTCCGGCGACTTGATGATCTGGCCGTCCCAGTAATACCACTGCTTGACGGTGACATCCTCCAAGCCGTTCTTGACATCGCGCGGCCCAACTTCCGGCGCGCCCCAAGCAGACTTGGAGAGGGAGTCCGTGATGGGCATCGGCAGGAAATAGTCAATGAAGGTCTTGGCGACAGCGGGTATCGCCTCCTGCCCAAAGCTGATGTTGGCCAGCGCCATACCCACCGCCAGCAGGCTGATTGTGATGTACTTTTTCATGTTCGGTCCCTCTCATCTACCCGTGTTTCGTGCGATCTCTCCCGTTTATGCGCTCCTATCCTACGAGCATTCGCGCAGCGCTGCTATTCCCTCCTTCAAGATCCGACTGTCTTGGGTTTTCGACAAGCAAGTCGCAACCCAGACTTCGGCCATCAACGGCAAGAAGCCTGCTGCAAATCGGCGCGCGCGATCCGAAATCACGGTCGCCACCGGTAGAGGAGCACCTTCCCACGGTAGCCCGTGGCGCTGCGGACAATCCTGCCGTCGATCAGCAGGTTGATGCACGTGTGGCGTTCGTAGTTTCCGCCGGCGATGGTGAACGCAATGAACTTGCGCTCGACCTTGAACGGTGGGGACGTCAGTGTGCCGGTGGGGCCGTCGCCGTGGACCTCACTGCTGGCGACCGCCCAGCCGTCCGTGGCGTTCTCGATCTCGAGTTTCGTGAGCATGTCGCCGGAGACGGGGCCGGGTTTGAAGGCCTCCCCTTCAACCGTCCAGCCTTCGTACGACTCGCCCTTGAACCGCCCGATGGGAAGATCATCGGCACGCGTAACGGCAGCGATGACGAGAATGACAACAGCGGAAAGAACGATACGCATGATTGACTCCAAGGCTTCTCCTGGGTCGTCCGGTCCTGGCTTAACTCTGCGACGGCCCCTCGATCAGCATCTGGCTCCGCGGCGTTTTCGGCCGCAGGTCAGCGCGGACGCACATAAACTGAGTTGCATCGGCGGTATAGCCCCGGCGAAAGCCCCATGCTTCCGCGGAACGCGTGGCTGAAGGCCGACTCGTTGGAATGGCCGGCGCCGGCCTCCAATTCCGAGCCGCCGAGGACTTGGACATCAGAACCGGTTGCCCTCGATGGGGTTATGTTGGTATCGTGGGGCAAGAAGTCTCGAGCCTTCCGCTTCTCCGTTTAGCCGGGGAGCGACATCCATTCCAGTTCGCAGAGCAAGTACGGTGAACAAAATGAAGAACCTTCTATTTCTGATGTCTATTGCTTTCTCTATCCATGCATCGGCGGCCAAGGGCGGCGGATTCCTTTTCACTACGTTCAGAGACGAGACTACGCCGATGTCCGAGCAGATCTACATGGCAATCAGCGAGGACGGCAGGCAGTGGAAAGCGCTTAAGGACGGCAACCCCATGCTGGTCAGCGACGTGGGCGAAAAAGGCGTGCGCGATTCATTTCTTCTGCGGTCTCACGATGGGAAGAAGGTCTGGCTGATCGCCACCGATCTGTGCGTCAACAGGAATAGAGACTGGCATCGGAACACCCATGCCGGTAGTCGGTCCATCGTCGTTTGGGAATCGAGCGATCTGGTGCATTGGTCGCCGCCGCGGCTGGCGCTGGTCGCTGCCGAAGACGCCGGTTGTGCCTGGGCACCCGAGGCGATCTACGATGAAGAGGCCGGCGATTACCTGGTCTACTGGGCTTCGACAACCAGGAGCGACAACTTCTCCAAGCAGCGCATCTGGGCGGCTCGCACCAAGGACTTCCGCACGTTCGACAAGCCCTTTGTCTATGTCGAAAGACCCAATCATGTCATCGACATCAACATCGTGCGCGATGGCGACACCTACTATCGTTTCACCAAGGATGACAAGGAAAAGTCGGTAAGCATGGCGAGCAGCAAGAAGCTCATGGGACCCTGGCAGGAGGTGCAGCAGTTCACGGCCGGGAAGGGAAAGAACTTCGAAGGCCCGATCTGTTTTCAATTGAAACCTGTCACTGACGGTCAGCCGCCCGAGTGGTGTCTGCTGCTGGATAATGTCAGCGATCGAATTGGCCATGGGGCGTTCGGCTACATGCCGTTTGTCAGCCATGACCTAAGCACTGGCCAGTTCACACGCGCCACCGACTTCCGCTTCCCGTATCCGCTTCGCCACGGTTCTGTGCTGCCGATCACGGCAGCGGAGTTGGAACGCCTCAAGTCGGCTTATCGCGACCCCCAGAAACCCGCGACTCCGGCAAGCGCTCGTTGATCGACGATTGCCACCGCTTGCCGGGACGCCGCCGACTAATATGCTGTACGCTGCCGCTGGTACGGGTTTTCACCCATCCTTTTTTCAGGATCGGAGGTCGTGATGTTGATCGCCAGTTCGGGACGTCTTCTATTAAGAGCGGGCATTGGTTTGCTGGTGGGATTGAGTCTTCTCGTGGTCCCGATGCAGCGGTCGCGGGCGGCGGAGCAGGCCTCATCATCCATTCCAGACTCTCGTAAGTTGAAGAACGCCCCCGTCCCGAGCGCCGGTTGTGGCAAAGAGCTCGGCGATTTTAAGAGCGGAACCTACACGATTACGAGCGCCGGTCTTAGCCGCCAATACACCATCGACATTCCCGCCAATTACGACAAGAACAAACCCCACCGGTTGATTTTTGCCATGCACATGATGGGCGGGCACATGAACACGATGGTGAATGACAAGTTTTACGGACTCAAGACCTATGCGGAACGGGATAATGTCCCCGTCATCTTCGTGGCGCCCGAGGGATACACCGACCGTTCGCCCTGGCGGATGAGAGATGATAAGGACCACATCTTCTTTGCGGACATGCTCGCACTGTTCAAGGATAAGCTGAGCGTGGATACCTCACGCATATTTTGCTGCGGTTTCAGCTTTGGCGCGATGGTCACCTACTCGCTCTCTTTGGATTTCCAGAAAGATCTGCGTGCCGTTGCCTGTTATGCCCCGGCCAATTGGAATATCTATCTTCCGACCAACAAGCACGAACCCATTGCGTTCTATAGCACGACCGGCACCAGTGACGACACTTGCAGGTGGATCAACTCGGATGCGCGTAAACAAGGCGGGAAATATTGCGTCCTGACGCACCTCGCAGACAACGGGATCAAAGAACTGCCTGAAATCCCCATCGCCACCGCCCCCATACATCTCACCACCGAGTTCAAGGGGTGTCCGGAGGAATATCCCGTGATATTCGGCTCCTTCGTAGGCGGGCACACGGACAATGCTCGGGATCCCGGATCTAGTGTCAACTGGATTGCCGAAGAGACATGGGACTTCTTCATGCGCTTTTGAGAATCGGGCAGAAGGCGGAGGTTGGCGATGACCGACGAGGTCTTCTGGGCTTCCCCATGAATGGTGACCGACCCCATGCTCCACGCCATCGAAAACGGCTACGCCGCCTTCCCCAGCGCCGCGGTGCTCGACCAGCACCTGGCCTAGGTCCAGAAGCTCCAGGGCCGCCTCTGGGTCGATACCTTCGGCAACGTCGGCCGCTACGTCAAAGAGCGAGACGCCGCCCGTCTCACTGTCCGCAGGCTCCAGAACGGCGTCTTATTCACGCTCGCATCCGACCTCGACCCGAAGCTCTTCTGTGTTCCCCTCACCATTGTAATCGACGCCAAGGATGTTGTCTCCGCCGAAGCCCGGCGTGAAGGCGATGCAACTCCGCTGACGCTCACCGTTGACGCCGGCCGCATCCTTGTCGATGCTATCCCCTCGCCGTCGCCGGTCGCTGTAACTTGGCGAACAAAATAGACCCTACGGCTCGATGTCTCAGAAGGATTGCCGCATGAAGTTTCCGCTTCGCATTGCCCGTGTCTCGCTTTGCGCTCTGGTGCCGCTGCTGTCCTGGCTGGCAATGCCGTCGCTCGGCGGCGAACCCCCGGCCGCCAAAGCAGCGACCATCACCTTGGAAAACAGCGGCTTCGTCATCACCTCGCCCGCCGGCGACCAACTGACGCTGGCCTATCCATCCCTGCTGGATGAATCCCAGAACGTCACCGCGCCCACCAGCGCCGCCGTCAAAGGCAACACCGTCAACCTCGAGTATCCCAAGGCCGTAAAGCTCGCCATAGAGCGCAACGGCGCCGCCTGCTCGCTGCACTTCAGCAACCTCGCCAACGACAGCCGCGGCGTCCGCATGAAAATGACCCTCCCCGGCGAGTTCAAGGACGGCGGCAAGTGGCAGCTCAAGGGCGAGCCGGCCAAGCCGTTCCCCAATCCCTTCGCCAACGAGCAGTTCGTCCTCAAGGGCAACCCCAAGCCGCTTACCCTGACCACCCCGCGCGGTGGCGTGTTCACGATCTCGCTGCCCTACGGCTGGCAGGAGATCCAGGACGGCCGCAAGTGGAACTCGGAGAACTTCGACTACGTGTTCACCACCGCCATGCCGCGCGGCGAAGAGACCGAGGCATGGTTCACCTTCAAGCTCTGGGGCGGCGATGCCGACCATGAGCCAGCCGAGCCCAAGTCCAAGGACGCCCCCGCCAAGCCCGCGCCCGCAGTGCCAAAGACCTCCCTGCATCTCACGCAGGAAGGCCTCGCCATCGAGGCTGGCAGCATGGGCCAGTTCAAGCTCGAATACCCGGTGTTTGTCGGCGAACGCTGGGACGACGTCCGCAAGCCGGTCGAGCGCAAGGTCTCCGGCAATTCCGCCACCCTCCGCTTTGACGGCGACACCCGCATCGACGTCGCCTGGCAGCCCAGCGACAACACCCTCACGCTCACGCCCGTGAACGTCCCGGCCAGCGTGCGCAGCCTCCGCGGTGCCATGCTCATCGACTTCAGCTACGCCGGCGGTGGCTCGTACAAGATCGGCGACAACGCCGAGACGCCATTCCCCGCCCAGAAGCCCGCCAAGCCCCACATCTTCCAGGGCAACGCCGGCTCGCTGGCCCTGCGCAGCGCCGACGGCGGCACGCTGAGACTTGAAATCCCCCAGTACAGCTACCAGGAGCTCTCCGACAACCGCGAGTGGGGCTGGAAGATCTTCGCCTGGCACTTTGATGCGCCCTGCCGCACCGGCGCCGAGCCCATGCGCGTCAAGATCACCCTCGGCGCCCCGTCCGCCGACACCCCAAAGCTCGTCGATCGCTTCGGCCAGAGCACGCGCTTCGATTTCCCCGCCAAGGTCAAGAGCGAGGACGAGCTCAGGCAAGACGTCCAGACCGAAGCCGCCTGGCTGTCCACCCTCAAGCCGCCCACGCTCGATTCCTTCGGCGGCCTGCCCGGCAGCCGCGAAAAACTCGGCTTGCAGCGCACCGGCTTCTTCCACGTTGAGAAGAAGGACGCCCGCTGGGTCCTCGTCGATCCCGAAGGCAACGCCTTCTTCCATCTCGGCGTCTGCGCGATGAATCCGTCCGATGATTACACCTACGTCGCCGGCCGCGAGCGCATCTACGAGTGGCTTCCCGACCGCGAAGGCAACTTCAAGAGCGCCTGGCATCCCAACGACTACTGGAATCCCCTCGCCGCCTCGTTCCACCTGGCCAACACCATCCGCAAGACCGGCCAGTCCTACGACCCCGCATCGTATACCACGCGCATGATCGAGCGCCTCCGCAAGTGGGGCTTCAACTCCGCCGGCGCGTTCGGCGCCGGCGACGCCGTCGTCCGCCGCCAGGCGAACTTCCCCCACGTCGCTCACCTGCCGCTCTCCACCTGGGAAGGCTTCCCCGACCTTCCCGGCACCCACGGCGTCTTCGACCCCTTCTCCGACAAGGTCCGCGCCCAGGTCGAACAGAACTTCGCCGAGAAGCTCCCCCCGCAAGCCAACGATCCGCTCATCATCGGCTACTTCCTCGCCAACGAGCCGCTCTACGAGGAAATCCCCGGCGCCGTCGCCGCCCTCGATGGCTCGCACCCCTGCAAGCAGCAGCTCGCCAGAATGCTTCAGGAGCAGTACAAGACCATCGAGGCCTTCAACGCCGCCTGGCAGACAACCCTCGCCTCCTTCGACGACGTTGCCGCCCGCGGACTGCCAGTGAAGACCCCCGCCGCCAAACAGGACATGCAGAAGTTCACCGGCCTCTTCCTCGACGCCTACTTCCGCCTTGTGACCGAAACCTATCGCAAGTACGACCGCAACCACATGCTCATCGGCAACCGCTTCCAGCCCGGCACCATCAACAACGAAACGCTCTGCCGCCTGAGCGGCAAGTACATGGACCTCGTATCGTTCAACTACTACTGCTACGGCTTCGATCGCAACCTGCTCTCCCGCATCCGCGGCTGGATGGGCGACAAGCCCATGTTCTTCAGCGAATTCTATTTCCCGGCCCCGCCCGACAGCGGCCTCACCGGCGGCGGCAACGACGTCGCCAGCCAGCGCGACCGCGGTCTGGCCTACCGCCACTACGTCGAGCAGGCTGCCGCGCTCGGCTACGTCGTCGGCATCGAGTGGTTCACCCTCATCGACCAAGCCGCCACCGGCCGATTCTTCGAGAAGTACAACGGCGAGGCCGCCAACACTGGCCTGATCTCCGTCGCCGACCGCCCCTGGAGGCCCATGATCGAGGAGATGATCAAGACCAACTACGACATCTACTCCGTCTTCCTCGGCCAGCGCGCCCCCTTCGCCTGGGACGACCCGCGATTCTCCCCGTCGGCCAAGAAATGAGCTGCTGTGTGGAGTTCTTCAAGCACAAGCCCGCTGCCGCCATCACCCAGGGCGATGCGAAGGACTTCCGCCGCTGGCTAGTTGAAAAGGAATACTCTCCGGCGACGGTGAGCGGTTTTGTCAACAAGACCCGCCAACTCTTCAACGATGCCATCGATCACGGACTGCTGAACGCCAAGACTCTCTCGTGCCGCCGCAATCACTTTCAGAATCTGGCGGATCCTGGCCACCGAGTTGGCAACGTTCTTGTCCAACGGCAGCGTCGACTGCGTCAGCAGGCTGAAGACCGTGCCGCTCACAAGGCCGCTGTAGCTACGCGGATCGGTGACAAATGGCTTGAACTGCTCCGTCAGCCAGAGGGATCGCCGCAGGTGATGCTCAAGGATCTCGTAATCGATCTGCCCCGCCCGGCTCAGCTTGCCGAAGCTCACCCGCCGCGGCAGGGCGTCCAGCGCCTCGCGGGTCTGCTTCGCCCACCCGAGCCGCGCGCCGGCGGAGACGTCATCGAGCCGATCGTCGAAGCGATGATCACCCAGTGCGGTGGCCGTGCTGGGACGCATTTGGAAACCGGCCTCAAGATACTCCCGGAAGAAAGCATCAAGCGCAGCGTCTTCGCCGGGCACGACCTCCGCGGCAGCCGACACGCCCGCCAAGAATAGAACCAGTAAAGCGGCACTTCGGTATATGATGACTCCTATCGACCAGGCACAATGTTGAGTTCCGCGATGGCTGCGTCCACGCGAACCAACCGAAGCCTCTTTCGCCAGCAACTTCGCACCCGCGCCCAGCCGCACGCGATTTGCCATCTTGTGGAAATAACGCACAGGCACCAATCGTGGTATGACTATTGGCGACCGCTTGAAGCCGATGTCTCATCGCGTTGCAGGTCGCCCAGGACATGAAGGAACCCCGACGGGCGAGGACCATGACGCAGCATAGATCATCGTGTTTCTACAACCTCGTCCGCCAAGCGGCACTGGCCGCGACGCTTCTGTGCGCCATCGCCAGAGCAGCGCATGCCCAGCCGGCGCCATTCGCCGCGCCAACCAGGGCGACCGATCTGCCCATGGTCTGGCTGGAGGCCAAGGGTCCTTTTACCCGCGATACGACCGCGGCGTGTACCATGACTCTGGCGTCCACCGGCCAGGAACGGGCTGCAGCGGCAGAGCTCAAGGGCGTCGTCCGCCTTCGCGGCTCATCATCACTGAGCTATCCGAAGAAGTCCTACGCACTGTGCCTTCACAAACCGACCGGCTTGCTGGACTTGCCCGCCCATCGACATTGGATCCTCAACGCCGCGTTCATCGACCGGTCATTGATACGACATAAGCTCGCATACGACCTGTTTCGCTCGCTGTCCGAACGCGGCCGCCCGCGCTACGCGGCCTCCAGCCGATTTGTTGAGCTGAACCTGAATGGCACATACCAGGGTGTCTACCTACTGATGGAGCAGGTGGACCACGAACTTGCCGGCCTGCCGGCTTACGTCAAGCAGGATGCTGCACACACCGCGGTATACAAGGCAGTCAACCACGATGCCGGTTTCGACCAGCCCGGCCATGGCGGCTTCGAGCAAGTGGTGCCCGACCCGGCGCTGCTTGCCTATTGGCAGCCATTGGATGACCTGACGCAATTCATCCACACCGCCCCGGCAGCGCAGTTCCGCAACCCACAGAACGGCATCGCCGCGCAACTCGACCTGGACAACGCCATTGACTTTCACCTGCTGATCCTGGTCACCGCCAATACCGATGGCATCACCAAGAACTTCTACCTGGTCCGCCCCCGCCCGAGCGCCGCCTCACCCGCGCGATTCTTCTTTATCCCCTGGGATTTTGACGGCGTATTTGGACAGAACTGGGACGCCACGCCTCTACCGCCGGAGCTATGGCTCTCAAACCGCTTGTTTGACCGCCTGCTGGAGGATCCAGACTACCGCGACCGCTTTGCAGCCAGGTGGCAGCAACTGCGCGACAGGCAATTCTCGACAGAGTCCATTCACAAGATGATCGAGGCCAACGTCAAGGAGATTGCGGCGGCTGCCGGCCGAAACGCAACCCGCTGGGCAGCCACGCGCAATCGATACCCGAATCAGCTGACATTCGAGCAGGACGTCGCGCGAATGAAGACATGGGCGGCCGCGCACCTGGCCTGGCTGGATCAGACCATCCAAGATCGATCAAAGAAGAAATGAACTCTCAGGGGCGAGCATTCGCTTGTCCGTCGTGAAACCCTTTCGCTCGCGATCAAACGCTCACTTCATATGCTTGCCAAAGGAGGCGATGACTTTCTCGGGATGCCTTCCGAAGTAATTGCAGCCATCCTTGATATGATGTGAGCTGGTCTATTAGCACCATCGCATGAAAGGAAATCGAAGCATGAGAAGTCCGCTCACAAACGTCGCGCTGGGCCTGGTGCTGATCGTTTTGACCGCAGCGACCTTCGCGGCCGAAAACAACCCACCCGCCAGTTCCGAAGTCACGGCGGCCATGCAGCCTTACCTGGACCAGTACAAGCTGGCGGGGGTCATCGGCATCATTGCCGACCGGAACGGAAGGGTTTACTGCAAGAATTTGCTTGGTTATGCGGATGTCGAGGCCAGGAAACCGATCAGCGAGAACAACGTCTTCTGGATCGCTTCGATGACCAAAATGTTCGCCGGGGCCTCCATCATGATGCTGGTGGACGAAGGCAAGGTCAGCCTGGACGATCCCGTGACCAAGTTCATCCCGCAGCTTGATCGATGGATGGTCGTTGAAGAAAAGGACCGGGCTCATGTCCTGCTCAAACCCCTGGTTCGCCCCGTCACGGTCCGGCACGTGCTCAGCCACACCAGCGGCCTGGCTGGCATGTCCGAGCTTCAGCAGGTCACGGGCTCCGACAGCACCCCGCTGAAAGCCCGCGCGCTGGCTTCGGTCACCGGTCCGCTCCAATGGCAGCCCGGAGACAAGTACGCTTATGGCAATCAAGGCATGAACATCGCCGCCCGCATCGTCGAAATCGTCAGCGGCATGCCTTACGAGGAGTTTCTGCAAAAGCGATTCTTCGATCCGCTGGGAATGACGGAAACCACCTTCTGGCCGAGCGAGGCGCAGATTGCCCGGCTGGCCGGCGCCTACGGGCCGAACAAGGAAAAGAATGGTTACACCCGGGGTGATCTCGGCTTCCTGACCAAGCCGCTCAGCGATCAGGTCCACCGTTTTCCCGAAGCCGGGGGCGGCCTTTTCTCCACCACGCACGACATCTTCCGCTACGGCCTGATGCTGGCCAACGACGGCCAGCTCGATGGCAAGCGCTACCTGTCGCACGCGGCGATGGAGGAACTGCAAAAGAAGCAAACCGGAACGACCAACGTCAATTACAGCCTGGGCTATCATCTCCGCAACGGCATGTTTGGCCACGATGGGGCCTATGGCACCGATTTGTCGGTCAATCCCGAGACGGGAATGGTGGCCATCTTCATGGTGCAGTGCACCAGCGGCGACCAGTGGGCTGCCCGCGATTTGTTTCTCAAGACGGCCACGCAGGTCTTTCCAAAAGGTAAATAAGGACCATCTCCAGGCCTCGCCCGCAATGAGGAGTCCTGTTCATGAGCACCACGCGCCGTGATGTCCTGAAGACGATCGGGGCCGGAGCCGCGGCTCTGGCGGTGGGCAGGCGTGTCGTCGCGGCCGGCGAGCCGGGGACGGCGCTTTCAGTCAATCCGGAGCCGGCCTTTGACCTGTCGCCGCATCTGTACATGCAGTTCATGGAGCCGCTGGGAACCACCGATGGCTCGGTGGAAGCCGCGTGGGATTTCAATCGGGATTGCTGGCGGGAAGACGTCGTCGATGTCACTAGACGGCTGGCGCCGCCGCTTTTGCGCTGGGGCGGGTGCTTCAGCTCATACTATCGCTGGAAGGAAGCTGTGGGGCCACGGAATCAGCGCGTGCCGATGCAGAACCTGCTTTGGGGCGGGATGGAGAGCAACCAGGTCGGCACCGTCGAGTTCGTTGACTTCTGCCGCCAGGTCGGCGCCGACCCGCTGATGTCCGTCAACTTCGAGTCCGATGGGCGCAAAGGGTGGATGAAGACGTCCAAGGGGAGCATCCGCACGGCAGGCCCCGAAGAAGCCGCCGACTGGGTGGACTACTGCAACAGCCCTGCGAACGCCATGCGTCTGGCCCACGGCCTCAAGGAGCCGTGTCCGATCCGCCTCTGGCAACTCGGCAACGAGACCTCCTACGACCGCAACGGCTTCGACTGCGAAACGGCCGCCCAGAAGACCATTGCGTTCGCCAAGGCCATGCGCAGAGTTGATCCGAAGATCGCCTTGATTGGTTGGGGCGACAGTGGCTGGGCAAAACGGATGATCGAGATTGCCGGGGAGCATCTCCAGTACATCGCTTTCCACCACATGTACCACCCCGGCGCACCCTTGCAGGGCACCGAGTACCGCAAGGACCCGGCCCGTACCTGGCAAGCCCTGATGGATGCCTACAAGCCGCACGAGGCGAAAATCCGCCAGATGCGCGAGCAGACCAGCGGAACGGGCCTGCCGCTGGCGCTGACCGAATGCCATTTCGCGCTGCCCGGCCCCAATCGCTGCACGCTGCTGGCCACCTGGGCGGCCGGGGTGTCGATGGCGAGGCTGCTCAACGTCCACAGCCGCAACGGCGATGTACTGAAGATCGCCACCGCCGCCGATTTCTGCGGCACCCGGTGGACGGTCAATGCCGTCATGGTCCCTGTCCCTGGTGGAAAGGCGTTCATGATGCCGGTGGCGCGGGTGATGAGCCTCTATCGGGCCCACGTCGGCCAACAGGCAATTCGTGTCACACATACCCCTGCGGACCTGGACGTAACCGCCAGTCGCAGCGGCGATCGGATCTTCCTGCACGTGGTGAATACCCACCGCACGCGATCCGTCGAAACCCGACTGGCCGTGGCGGGCCTGAGCATCCGCTCAGGAAACGTGTTCGAAATCGCCTGTGATCCGGAACTGGAGGTGTGGAGCGACGTAGCTGAGGCGATCGCTCCCCGACAGAAGGCACTGCCCGTTACCAACCTGTGGTCTTTCCTACCTGCCTCGGTCTCAGCGGTCGAGTTGGACGTTGTGGCAGCCAAGGAATGACACGATGGCCACATTGAAAACTATCCTTTGGACAACCGTGCTGTTGGGCGGGTCATGGGCGGCGATGACGCAGCCCGCGGGAACCCCCGGTAACGGCATCGCCCTCGATCTCCAAGGCTTCATCGACCAGCAGGTCCAGGCCGGCAACCGGCGCATCGTCGTGCCGCCCGGGGCGATACCGCGTGACGCCCAGGAACCAGCAGCACCTGGTACTGCGGGACCTGAAGGACCTCCAGATCATTGCCGACGGCGTCGAGATGATCTGCACCGAGACCACGCGGGCCCTGAGCGTCAGCCGCTGCAGCAATGTCACGGTCCGCGGGCTGGTCATCGACTACGATCCG
>JBLNDH010000041.1:0-6804 GCA_050261455.1 Bacillota bacterium | reverse complement strand
GTCGTCTGCGGCGGATCGAGCTTCGGCCAGCGATATCGCGATGTGATCAAGCACATCGCACAGCACCTGCGGGTGCAGATTCATCATCGGCGACGAATCCCGGGGGAAATGCGCGACGCGTTGTATGCGTATAGCCGGTGCATCGTTTATCCATCGATCCACCGAGAGCCCTTCGGGATGGTGGCGGCAGAGGCGATGAGCTATGGCACGCCGGTGATCGTGCCGGACAGCGGCGGGATCACGGAGGTCATCCAATGGGAAGGCCGGCGGGGTGGACTGACATTCCGGTCATGGGATAGCGCGGACCTGGCAAAGCAGCTTGAGCGGATGTTGACGGATGATCAACTGCATCGTGAGCTGGCGGCCAACACCCGCGAAATCGCGGCCAACTTCACGGTGGATCGAATGACGGATCAGGTGTTGGAGCACCTGGGAATTACCACGAAGGCTGCCGCGGGGGTTGGGGCGTAGAACTCCCCAAAAGCGAACCCATAGCGATACTCGAAAAGAATCCCGGGGCATCGCTACACTCCGAACCCGGTGTGATGGCGAATCTCAGGCCGCGGTGTCCAGGGTAAGGAAGAAGGCGTTTGGCTACGAACCCTTCGCCGCAGACGACGGGCGTTTTTTCTGTTGTTCTTTCTCGTATTGCTGCAAAGCCTGGCGGATGGCTTGGTCCGCCGGGAGCTTTGTGTTGCGGCCATGCTGGGTGATCGTGTCGAAGATGATGTTCACCTGTACGCTGGGCGTCTGGATCGCAGCCATGTAGGCGCCGTTGAGCTCATTGATCACCTTGTTCATGGCGGCTTCGCGAGCGGCTTGCGGAGTGGGGCCTTGGCCGGTGATGGACTGGCCGATGTATTTCTGGGCCAGGTTACGGGCAACACGCTCGCCATCCTGGTAGAACCGTTCAGAGATGCGGCGATGGCCTTCTTCATGGGCGACTAGCGGGCGTGTAACCTGCTCGGGCAGCCACATCGTGATGGCCAAGGAGAGTTCAACCTGGATGCTCTCGACTTTGAGTGTCGAAGTCGTCCGACCATTCTGAGATTGCTCGTTGCTCACCATCGCTTGGAGACTGGACCGGACGCCAAAGGCGGAGTGGGTGACGGCGGCCTCCTGGGGCAAGAGCTGCGGCATGTCAGACGGGGGATCGGAAGGATCGAAGGTTCTGACTTCCACGGCCGGGGGTGGGAACCCAACGGTAATGGCATCGGCGGCATGGGCCGAGGACGCCAAGGCAAATAGAGAAGCCATGACCATCGCGAGAATGGAGAGTTTTGGCGAGACCATATGGGTGATCCTACGTCGGCGGCAGGCAAAAGGCACGCTGGGGATCGAGCGCTGTCAGTTTGTAGGCGAGAGCGAGACGCCGGCAAGATGAAATTGGGGTTCCTAATAAAAGGGGCATCCGGGTCGTCGCGTAGCTCCGAACCCGGCCTGAAAAAAGGCAGTTCTGCTTTGAGTCGCGGGTCAATTGCGATGCGTGCTATTCGCGACGCGTTTCAGGAAGCACACACCGGTTTTGGATCGCTGGTGGTCGGTCAGCACCTCGAACTCCCAGCCGGCGGTGTGCAGATCGGCGTAGAGGTTCGAGAGGCGGTAGTCATCGTGCGTTTCGACGACCAAGTGATCGACCTGGTGGATCCAGGGCTGGCAAGTGCGGAAGAGTTCCACTTCGCTGCCTTCGATGTCGCATTTGAGCAGATCAATCTTCGTGAGCCCGCGGCGAGCCATCAACGTAGGCATGCTGATGCACTCGATGGGCTCGGCATCGGCGGACACCGAGTCCACCTTGCGAAAGCCCCAGTTGCCGCCGCGGCGGTCGATGCTGGCCTGGCCATCGCGTGCGCCGACAAATGCGCCGTAGACTTCGAGGCGACGGGAGTCGATCAGGTGTCGGCAGTTGATCCGGATCAGGCGGCGGTTTTCCGCGTCGGGTTCGACGATCGTGCAGCGTGATCGGCTGAACAGTTGATCGAAGAAGAGGGTTGCCAGGCCGATGTTCCCGCCAAGATCGACGATGATCGCATCGGGGGGAAGATGCCATTGCCGGATCGGCGCATAGTCGCCGCGTTCGAGGACTTCGTGGACAACCAGAAAATCGGTTGTGCCCGGGCGGATCGTCACTCGGTGCGGCAGGTCGCGCAGTTGGAGAGTAGTCGTTTGGACCTGCTGGGCAGCGGCAGCATTCTGCGAGGCGGCTCGGCGCAACGTAAAGGTGTGCCACACGTCAGCCAGTGATGCATAGATCTGTCGATAACGCCAGGTATCACGTACCTGACGCAGTAGTTGCGATTTCGCCACGCTGTTCACCTCACAAACAAACTGCGTCTCAGTTAAGGGCAGGAGCCTCGCCCTCCCAAATCGTTCTAGATCTGCGGCACCGGCCGCGGATCGTACCGACTGGCAAACCGCAGCAGACTGCAAAGTACCAACAGGCCCAGGCTCTTGATGGAAAACCCGTACTGCATGGACACCCATAACACGTCGGCGGCCTGGGAGAAGCAGCCGGCCCGGAAATAGAGTCGTCCGGCCGAATAATACATTTTCGCCAGCCGCTCGCTGACACGTTCGGATGGAATCACCTGTTGGCCACCCAAACGCTCCAAGAAGCGTTCCAGGGTTCGGATCTCGATCATGCGGGAACGGCCACTTTGCTTGGAGAGATTGTTATCGTGGCGACGGCGGAGCGTCGTAGGATGGTTGATGGGCCAGTACTGCGTATGAAGGCCAATCTTAAGAAAAAGGTCATAGTCCTCATTCAGGGGCAGAGTTTCGTCGAAGAAACCCACCTCATCGACCAGCTCTCGCCGGAAGCACACGCAGGAGGGATTCAGGAACATTCGGCCAAAGAGATCGACGGGACCTTTGGGGCCATCCTGAGCGATCCCGGGCAATTTGGTTATGGTGCCATCGGCATTGAGGCGATAATAGTAGCCGTAGATGAATCGCGTCTGGGAATGAGCGGCGATAAACGCCGCGAAGTTGTTCAGCGTATCCGGCAGCCAGAGATCATCGCTGTCCAGCAAGGCCATCCAGGTACCTCGCGCATGGCGGAGGCCCGTGTTGCGGGCGGCGGCCAGGCCGGTATTGCGTTGATGGATCACTCGAATCCGGGGGCAATGGGCGGCGTAATCGTCGGCAATTCTGCCCGATTCGTCGGTGGAGCCATCGTCCACCACGACGGCTTCCCAGTCTTCGTGGCTCTGGGCAATAATCGAGTCCAGGGCCTGCCCGATGTAGCGCGCGTGGTTGTACAGCGGCACAATCGCGGTAAACAGCGGGCTAGAAGTTGGCTCGGACATCGCCGGGCGATGATAACGCTCACGTGGAGGCGGTACAACGTGGTTGCCCGGTACGGTGGCACTGAAGTCCCCTGCCGGCTGATCACAATCGGGGAATCAGATGAGCGGCGAATCGCCCTCGGCGGCCATGGTGAGGGATTCGCGGTCGCGCACGGCCAGACGCTGGTCCTCGGTTTCGGCAATCCATTCCAGATCGATCAAGCGACGGAGAGTCCGCGAAAGGGTCTCGCTGGTGAGGTTCAAGTGGCTGGCCAAGTGCTTTTTGAGGCTGGGCAGTTGGATGGTTCCATCGCGTGGATCGGCCACGGTGAGAAGATAACGCGCCACCCGCCCTACCGCGTCGCGCAGAGCGATATCCTCCAAGAGGCCCACCAGATGTTTCACCCAACCGGCCATGCTGGCCATCAGTTGAAGGCAAAGTGGATGATCTTCTCGCAGCGCCCGCCTGAACGGATCGGCGGGCAATAGCACACACTGGGCATCTTCCACGGCTTCGGCAAAGGCGGGGCAATCAAAGCCAGCTATCGCTGCCACTTCGGCGAATGTGCCACCGGGGGCAACCAAGTGAAGCACATGCTCTCGGCCAGCGGGTGAGGTTTTGAAAACGCGAACCAAGCCGGTTCCGACGACAAAGACACCCGGGCATGGGTCGCCTTGGCGAAAGATGAGGGTACCCCGCTCATATTGGCGGACCAAAGCCATTCGGAGCAGCCGATCGCGACTGGGGCCTTGGACGCCGGAGAAAAACCGGCAGGCCGAAAGAATTGTGACCGGATCGATTGGCATACAGTGTATTCCCTGGCCCATTAAGGCGTTAGAGCTCAAGCACCAGTCTCATCCTCGTCAAAAGCACCCAACCGCCAAAACAGTCGGCTTGATCCAGATCAAGGCAGCCTCAAGTCGCTTTCCGGATGATAGGCCGCGAAATCGGAAACACAACAAAGGCAAGAGAAAGGACTTCTGGCATGTTCTGCAATCAGTGTGAACAAGCGTCGCGTGGCGTAGGGTGCATGAACAGCGTGGGCGTCTGCGGGAAGAACGCGGACGTGCAGGCGGTGCAAGAGCTGATCCTGTATGGGCTTAAAGGAATGGCGGCCTACGCCAGCCATGCTCGGCGGCTGGGCAAGACGGATGAGAAGGTCAATGCCTTCATGGAGGAAGCCCTTTTCGCCACGATGACCAATGTCAATTTCGACCTGGGCAGCCTGTTTGAGATCGCCATGACGCTTGGCCAGATGAACCTGCGTGTGATGGAGATGCTCGATGCGGGGCATTTGGAGCGATTGGGGAAGCCATCGCCGACGGTGGTGAAGGCAGGCACATTGGCCGGGCCGGGGATCCTGATCACGGGGCATGACATGGTGGACCTGATGAACCTGCTCGAACAGGTTCGGGGGACCAACATCAAGGTCTACACGCACGGGGAGATGCTGCCGGCCCATATGTATCCCAAGCTGCGCGAGCATCCAAACCTGGCGGGTCACTACGGCGGAGCCTGGCAGGAGCAACGGAGGGAATTCGAGCAGTTCAGCGGGCCGATCGTTGCCACGACGAACTGCATCCTCATCCCGTCGCCGAGCTATGCGGATCGGGTGTTCACGACGCGGTACACAGCTGTGCCCGGCGGAACTCGGCTTACCAATGACGATTTCTCGCCGGTGATCCGGAAGGCGCTAGCGTGCGAGCCGCTGCGTGAGAACATCGTGAGGACTTCGACGGTGGGTTTCCATCGAACGGTTCTCTTGGACAATGCCGCCACAATCGTGCAGGCGGTGAAGGAGAAGAAGATCAGTCACTTCTTCGTCATCGGCGGATGCGATGGTGCGGAGCGCGGCCGGAATTATTTCGCGGATTACGCCCAAGCCACGCCGGCCGATTCGTTCATCCTGACGCTGGGGTGCGGAAAGTACCGCATTCGCGAGCATGAGTATGGGACACTCCTGGGATTGCCTCGGCTGCTGGACATGGGGCAGTGCAACGACTCGTATGGGGCGATTTCCGTGGCGGTGGCCCTAGCGAAGGCATTTGGGTGTGGCGTAAACGACCTGCCATTGACGCTGGTAATCAGTTGGTTTGAACAGAAGGCGGTGGCGGTACTGCTGACGCTGCTTTCGTTGGGGGTAAAGAGGATCACCATCGGCCCGAACCCGCCGGCGTTCATTACGCCCAACGTGTTCAAGATCCTGCGGGACAAGTTCGATTTGCGATTGAATGGGCCGGATGCGAAAGCGGATTTGGCAAAGGCGTTGACGAAGTAACGCAACTTGAATTCTACCATTCCGCAATGAACCGCCGTGCGACAAATGGGGCCGCACGGCGGTTTTCGTTTTGGGGTCATCCGCGTGGCATACTCATAGGCATTAAGTCCGTGGGCGTTGTCGGGCTCCGTGGGCGTTTGAGGAAAACTCACGCTCAATATGACTCGGAGCTCCATCTCCCTTACCACTCTCAGGCGGAAGCGGAGGCGCGTTTCCCCAAGCGATGGCGGTAGTAGTCGAGGATGACAGCGGCGACAATGACGCAGCCGGTGATGATGGACTTGGTAGCGTCCTTGACGCCCTCGGCGGCCAGACCTGCACCGAGCACGGCAATGATCAGCACGCCAAAGAGCGAGCGAACCACGGAGCCGCGGCCGCCCATAAGGCTAGTGCCACCAATGACGACGGCGGCGATGACCTGCAATTCCAAACCGGCGCCGGCATTGGGGGCCGCGGCCTCCAGGCGAGCCGTGTCGATCACGGCTCCCAATGCAGAGAGTAATCCGATGAGCGTGAAGACGGCGATCTTCACCGGGCGAGGATCCACACCGGAGAGACGGACGGCTTCCTCGTTGGTGCCGATGGCGATCATGTAGCGGCCGAACACGGTGCGAGAGAGGACAATCTGCCCCACGATGGCCGTGAGGATGGCAACGATGAACGGAAGCGATATGCCGTAGACTGCGGTCGATGCGATAACGCCGACGGAGGAGCCGATGTACTGGGTGCGTGATTCGGTGATCAGGTGGGTGGCGCCACGGGCAATCTCAAGCATGCCGAGCGTGACGATGAAGGACGGGAGCCGCCAGTGAACGCTAACCAAGCCATTGAGGGCGCCGCAGAGCAGGCCGGTTCCGAGGGCCGCGAGGACGGCGACCGCGAGGGACTGGTGGTATTCCTTCATTAGAACGCCGAGGACGGCGCCGCTGACGGCCAGCACCGATCCCACCGACAGATCGATCCCGGCGATGATCAGCACGTAGGTCATGCCAACAGCCACAACGATCGTGGCGGGGACCTGGTTGGCGATGGTGCTGAAGGTGGCCAGGCTAAAGAACCCCGGAGCGCGGATGCTGAAAATGACGACCAATCCCAATAGTGCCAAGAGCAGGCCGAGGTAGTCCAAGGCAAACGTGGAGTATCGGACGGGCTTGCGCGGGGATGTCTGGTGGTCGAGTGTTTTGGTTTCCTGAAGGGTCATTGCATACACCTTGTATTACCGAGTGCCAGTGGCACTC
>JBLNDH010000040.1:0-12646 GCA_050261455.1 Bacillota bacterium | reverse complement strand
TTGGCTGCTTCCAAGTTGCCTTGAAAGCGGGATCTTACATCTGCGCCATCGCCGGGGTTTAGCTGGCGATCCGCAGACTCACATCCTCGCGGCTGTCCGACTATTCACTTGTCAAAGAGCTTCAAACGATGCCGACGATTCTTCATCGCCATCACCGTGATGGCTCGACCGCTCAGTAGGTTTATTGATTAACCCTCGCTTCGTGGCGGGCCACATACGTCAATTGTGTCGGGGATTATACCTCGACTTCTGGAAGATGCAAGGGGTCGAACGCTCGTTATCTCACCGATGAGTTTTGTCATCGATTCATAGCGGCCGTCGGACCGTATCAGTGCGCCGCGCGGAGGGTTCGGCACGGCACAAAACCGGGTGCCAAGCGGTCGAACTCAAATTTCAAAGATTAGGATCAAGCGTCTTTCGCCTATCGCAGTTCCAAACACCGCGACGACCCTTGATCCATTGGGTAGGTTTGTCTTTTCTACTCAAACTACGTACTGCATTGTACGGGGAATACGGCAAGTAGTTCGTGGGGCATTGAAATAAATTCGCACATCGGATTGGAAAATGGCAGTCAACCCCGGAAAGGTGAGCGAGAAGCCGGAAGATGGATGGGGTTCGCAGAAACGCCACCCTTGCGTGCGGTTGGCACGGGTGGACGGTTCTGGCGAGGCTTGGCTTTGAGGGTCCGCTCATATAGATCGAGCATCCGCGGCAAGACGGCATCGAGGCTGTAACGCTCGATGATCATCTGCTCGGCAGCGCGGCCCAGGGGGCGATAGGCGGCTGGGTCTTTCAGCACGGCGACGGCTTTCCTGGCAAAATCCTCCGGATCGAAGAAGTCGGCCAATAGCCCATTCTGGCCGTCTTGGATCATCTCCTCGACGGGCGTGGTTCGGGAGCCCAGGACCACGGCGCCGCAACTCATTGCGTCCATCATGCTCCAAGAGAGGACGAACGGCACCGTCAGGTAAATGTGCAGATCGGAAGCGGCCAACAGCTGGCCAAGCTGGGTCGGGGTCAGACGCCCCGTGAAGATGAATTTGGACAAGTCGTATTGATCACGGGCGAGAACCCATTCCTTGAAACTCTTGGAACCCTGGATGTAGGCGTCATCGCCGCCATAGGCGATGCGATCGGTGCCGACCACGAAGAAGAGGACGTTGGGGTACTCCTGGGTGATGAGCTTGGCCGAGCGCATGAAGATATCGAAGCCCCGCATCGATTCGAAGCCTCGGCTGACGTAGGTGATAATGCGAGTATCGGCGGGCACCTGGATATCGGCGATCGTTCGCGAGGTGCGTTGGTTCACCGGGGGGCGGAACTGCTCCTGATGGCCCTGGTAGACGCTACGGTCCACGCCATCGAAAATGACCTCCATCTTGGAGGCATACTCGGTGGGAAAGCGGGATTTCTGGAACTGGGTTGGAGCGTAGCCCGCATCACAGTTCTGCAGATCCAGAAGAATCATGGCATTGCGACAGTAGGAACGCAGGTAGTTGCGTTCGGGCACTTCCCAGCCCAGATCCTTGCGGAAATCCATGTCGCTGAGCGGATCGTGGCAGCGGTAGTAGTATTCGAAGAGGTTGATGATCGGCACATCGCCGTAGAGTTCACGCAAGAAAAGCGTGCTGCCGAAGCCGCTGTGGCCGACGATCAGATCCGGCTGGATAGAAGGCTGGGCTGCGAGGGCTTGGTAAACCGCATCACAGTGCCAGACGGTATTTTCGAAGGTGCGGGAACAGTAATGGGTAGATCGAGTCGCCCCACCGGCCACCTTGTAGGCGATCTTCTCGATGCCATCAACGGTACCTGGAGGGGTTTGGCTGACGAAGCTGCAGCGCCAGCCGAGTTTCTGAACCAGATGCTTGGCGATGTGTCCGAACTGGGCTGGAAAGTTCTGATGAATGTACAGAATGTGCATAGCATTACCCACCAAGTTATTATCGGTCCCACGCCTCCGGCCTATTCCTTGGCACCTTGAGGCGGGCGAGCTATCAGCAGTCGCAAGCCACTTTTTCTAGGACGACACCCCTGCTACGGCTGCGGACAACCCACATCCCATCCGCAACTCACCGGCGGTACGCCCGATAACCTCGACATTATCGTAATTATTAGCCTGTTCGGCATAGTTTGTACACACTGTCTAAAGCTTCTAACCGGCATGTCGATATATAGAGTGGAGAAGCGTCGCCCCGCGGGCGTCAGACCGCTGCTGGCCCCGCCGACCCGCATTGTTGTTCCGTGTATCCTGCGGCGATGGGAGAGGATGAAATGACAACCAAAATGAAAGATGTCCTGACAACCGGCGAAGTCGCCAAGATTTGCAACGTGGCCCCGCGAACCGTCAGCAAATGGTTCGACTCGGGCGCCCTGCGTGGCTATCGGATTCCCGGAAGCAAGGACCGGCGGATCCCTTTGAATCAACTGATCCGTTTCATGAAGCAGCACAACATGCCGCTGAACGGTTTGATGACCGGAGCCACGCGGGTGCTGATCGTGGATGACGAGCAGGACATCGTAGAGGTCCTGGAGAAAATCCTGGAAGACGAGGCCAAGTATGAGGTCGAAGTGGCCAAAGGCGGGTTTGCCGCCGGCATCATCGCGGAACGGTTCCGGCCGCACGTGATGTTGTTGGACATGCACCTGGCCGACTTCGATGGCCATGAGGTTGCTCGCCAAGTGAAGGCGAACTCCGATCTGCAGCTGACCAAGGTCATCGCCATGAGCGGGAAAATGACCGAAGAGGAATCCAAGGGTCTGCTGGCCAATGGTTTCGATGGCTTCCTGCGCAAGCCGTTCCATGTGCGGCAGGTGATCGAAGCCATCGAGGATTCGATGGCCGTCGTCTACTGATTCATCCCCCCGACACACAAGCAAAAAGCCCACGAACGCGTAGTTCGTGGGCTTTGGTTTATGTATCCAACAAGGTTATCGGCCCTTGGGTGCAGGCCCTTTAGCACTCTCGCGTGGGCCGGTGCCCTGACGCCACAAGCGATCGTCGGCCATGCCCGGCTTATTGGCACTGAGCACGTCCTTGTACTGGGATTCGATCAGTTGGTCCTTGTTGGCCAGATCCTTTTGCAGTCGATCTTTCTCCAGCTTCAGCAACGATTCCAGGCGTGTAATGCGTTCTTTGCGTTCATCCATTCGAGATGCAACCAGCTCTTTCACTTTGCCGTGCAGTTCCCGCTTGAGCTGATCCGCATCGGCGGACGCAAGATTGCTTTCGGACAGCCGCGACTTGATGGCGAAAATCCGATCCTCAATCTCGATTTGGCTGATCTTGATGCGACGCAGTTGAGCATCATCCCTGGTGAGCCCGAGCATCGAACGATAGCGCATGATGAACAAGGCTTTGTAGCGGGTCTTCCGCGGCTCCTTCATGCTTTCCCAAGCGGCCGCTCGATGTGGCGAATGCTTCTGGAAGAATTTCAGGGCCTCATCCCAATCCGCCTCGCGTGCTTCCCGGGAACCCAGGCGTTCGACGCGGTCGCCCGCCGGCCGGGCCTTCGGCGCCGCTGTCGGCTGGGTCGTTGGCGCGGCGATGACCGTCATGGGTATCAGCAGCACTATCCATCCGATTCGTCTTAGCATCATCGTCGGTCCTCGCCTAGATCATCAGCAGCAGTGGATCCTCTTCGCGGGCACTCTCCAGCTCGGTGGCATGCTGGGTGGCCTGATCCAGCGCCGGCTCGTCGCTGTCGCTGAGCCATTTCTCTTCGAGCAGAATGGCGACCGTATCGGTTGCCTCATTGGAAGCCACACTCACCGACAAGGCAGTGCTGTTCGGCTGGGGCTGCAAATCGAAGATTCGATCAAAGATTCCAGCGCCCCAGAGCCCAATCATCATGAAGATAAGTGCCGCCGCCGCCCCAACAGGGTAGACCCATCGGGGCCACATTCGCCGTTCTATGGATGGTTCGGCCGGCCGAGCCATCAATTCCAATTGGTATCGTCGCATTTCGCGGACCACCCGCCGAACAGCAGCATCCTCGGCGCGGGCATCCGGGGGAACCTCGGCCGCCTGCAGCGCGTGAGCGACAAAATCCTGGGTGGCGCGCAGCTCATCCAGTTCCGCCCGTAACGACGGATCCGTCGCCAGCATCTGCTCAACCTGCGCCCGCTCCTGTGCCGGCAGTTCCTGGGCAAGGTACATCAGGAGGATGGCATGATTGTCTCCGAGGTTTTCAAGCAAACCCGCCATAATCACTTCTCCATCAGTTCCTTCAACTTCAACATCGCTTTGTGCATCCTGCCCAAGGCGGTGTTCAGCGGGCAACCCAGCAGTTGGGCAATCTCGACGAACTTGAGATTGCCATAATACCTCAGCATCAGCACCTCACGTTGACTCTCAGGCAATTGCTCGATAGCTCGTTGCAGCTTTCGTTCCTGTTCGCCAGCCTCCAGGCGAAGGCCAGCTTCGGGGACCTCCTGATCTGTAACCAGTCTCAGCCCATCCTTGGCAGACCGTTCCCGTCCGCGCGACCGCCAATGATCATTGGCCTTGTTGGTCGCGATCCGGAAGACCCAGGCTTTGAATCCTCCGGTACCCGACGAGGCATCGAATTTGGACGAATGCTCCAAGACACTCAGCCAAGTCTGCTGCTGCAGCTCTTCGGCGAGCTGTTCGTCCCGACAGAGGCGGTGCAGATATCGGACCAGCGGCTGGTAATAACGGCGCACCAGCTGCTCACCCGCGGACATATCGCCGGCCTGCATCCGCTTGAGCAATGTCTCATCGCTCTCGGCGACCGGGAGATCGTGCTCACTGGCCTGGACGCTTATCACACTCATTCAGGTCGCCACCTGTTAAAACGATCGGCAAAGGCAACTATTGCCATTTTTCACGACGGTTTAAGTAACAAGTCCCAAAACCCTCTAATGCCGGTATGTTACCGCCAGCCCACTGTTCATACAAAAATACCCCGGGTCCCATAGCGGGACCCGGGGTGCAACAAGGAACCTGTAGTCTATTGAGACTATCCTCGTTCGATTTGGCCGATGGCAACATCCATCGAGCGTTGTACAGCCCTTACAGCCGGCTGATCAGCAATTGCCGCTCGAAGAGCATTTCCTTGGGCAAATCCGCGCCGAGTTTCACGAACAGCTCTTCCTGGCTGAGCAGTTCGGCCTTCAAATCGGTGGTATTGACGGCCATGACGGCCTCCAACGCCTGCCGGCTCATGCCCAGCCCTTCCAGGTCGATGTCCTCGGGGCGTGGCATCCAGCCCAGGGGCGTTTCGACGCCGTAGGCTTTGCCATGG
This sequence comes from Bacillota bacterium, assembly GCA_050261455.1. GTDB lineage: Bacteria > Planctomycetota > Phycisphaerae > Tepidisphaerales > Tepidisphaeraceae > JAPLNB01. Next base: position 7,382 of record JBLNDH010000040.1, on the reverse strand, counting down.
CAACGGTCCAGAATCCACTTCAGCACACGCATGTTGTCGCCGAAGCCCGGCCACATGAACTGGCCCTGATCGTTCTTGCGGAACCAGTTGACGCTGAAGATGCGAGGCGGATTCTTCATCTTCTTCTGCATCCGGACCCAGTGAATGAAGTAGTCGCGGATGTTGTAGCCAATGAACGGGAGCATGGCCATCGGGTCCCGGCGGACCACGCCGATCTGGCCCGTGGCCGCGGCGGTCGTCTCCGAACCCAGCGTGGCGCCAACGTAGACGCCATGCGCCCAGTTGAACGACTGATAGACCAGGGGAATGGTGCTGCTGCGGCGGCCGCCGAAGATCAAGGCGCTGACCGGCACACCCGCCGGATCATTCGCCGCCGAATCGAGCACGGGGTTATTCATCATCGGAGCGGTAAAGCGGGAATTCGGGTGAGCGACCTTGCGCCCGCAGCCCGGCGTCCACGGCTGACCGGTCCAGTCGATGCACTCCTTGGGGGGTTCCTTCGTCTTGCCTTCCCACCACACGTCCCCATCGGGAAGCAGACCCACATTCGTGTAGATCGTGTTCTTCTGGATGGAGTGCATGGCGTTGGGGTTGGTTTCGTAGTTGGTTCCCGGCACCACGCCGAAGTAACCCGCCTCGGGATTGATGGCGCGGAGTTGGCCCTTGTCGTCCGTCCACATCCAGACAATGTCATCACCAACCGTGTTGACCTTCCAGCCCTCTTTGGCGTACTTCGCAGGCGGGATCAGCATTGCGAAGTTCGTCTTGCCACAAGCGCTGGGGAAAGCCGCGGCGACGTAGTTCTTTTCGCCCTTGGGATTGGTCACGCCCATCAGCAGCATATGCTCGGCCATCCAACCCTGCTGCTGGCCGAGGTAACTGGCAATACGCAGGGCCAGGCACTTCTTGCCCAGCAGCGCGTTTCCGCCGTAACCGGAACCGAAACTCCAAATCGCGTTGTCCTGCGGGAAGTGACAGATGTAGCGACGGTCGGGGTTGCAGTCGCCGACGCCGTGCATGCAACGGGTAAACTCGTCGCTGTCGCCCAACTGCTTCCAAGCCACGTCGCCCATGCGGGTCATGATGCCCATGCTGACCGCGACGTAGAGCGAATCCGTCAGTTCAACACCCACCTTGGCCAGCGGCGAGCCGATCGGCCCCATGACGAACGGGATGACATACATCGTCCGGCCCTTCATGCTGCCTTCGAACAGCCCACGCAACTTGGCATAGCCCTGTTTCGGGTCCATCCAGTTGTTGGTCGCACCCGCGCCGTCTTGGCTGGGCGTGCAGATGAACGTCAGATGCTCACTGCGGGCAACGTCGTTCTGGTTGCTGCGATGGAGATAGCACCCGGGCAGTTTCTGCTGGTTCAATTTGATGAAAACACCGTCTTTGACACCTTGTTCGAACAAGGCATCGCGTTCCTGAGTGCTGCCGTTGCACCAGTACACCTTGTCGGGTTTGCAGAGCTGAATCTGCTCCTCAACCCATTGCTGCACATGCTTGTTGACCGCAGCCGGTGCAGAGCCTGTCAGCCCCTTTGCCGCGCCTCGTGTCTTCGTAACATCCACACCGTGACTCATGAAAAAACCTCTCGCTTGTGGCTGACAACCACTCCTGCCGAGGAGCGGCTGTCCACCAACCTTATGCTACACCGTTGTATCTTGCCAACTCGGAAGTACGAAAAGACTACGGTTTGTGATCGACGGCTCCCTGCCCTACCAGCCTCATCTGATGCCAGGTCTGTTTGGCTTTCAGAGAGGCCGCCAGATCCGCGAGGGTCGTCGTCAGCATGTAGTCTTTCAGGCGTTGGCGGATAGGTTTGTACAGATCGTGTTGCGGACAAGGCATCTGGTCGTTGCACTTCTCCAGGCCCACGACACAGCGATCGAAGATCTGGGGACCATCAATCGCTTCCACGATGTTCATCAACGTGATCTCGTGGGCCGGGCGAGCGAGCGAAAACCCGCCGCCCCGTCCCTTGGCACTGCGCAACACTCCCCCATGGACCAGCTTCTGGAAGACCTTGGCCAGGAAGTCCCGCGGCAAGTCCGTACCGGCTACGAGTTCATCGAGCATGACCGGTCCATCAGCATTCCGGCCCGCCAACTCGCTCAAGCCGCGTATCGCGTACTCGGTGGAACTTGAGAAGATCATCCTTCGGCTCCTACAACACTCTCAGAGGACAATCCTATCCTTTTTTATCGATTTCGTCTACTTCCATCACCCTTTTACTGCGAGCAGATTCACCGCCCGCTGGCCAACTTGTCACATTGGACCAGTAAAAGGGCCCATTCTCCAGCAATCGAACCCCTCATTTCTTGGGCTCGACTGCTCAACGGGCGTGATCTTACACGATTTTCCCCTTTCGTGCAAAATTTCTCGATTCATTCCTTTTGAAAAGCCCGCCAAACCGCCTTTGGTGAGCCAATCCTAGATATTGTTTTATCGCATTGGGGATCCGGAACCTGCGGGAGGATGCATATAGGCCCGAATTGATCCGAAAAAGCAAATCCCCGCCTGCAACAATGTCGCAGGCGGGGATTTGGCGTTATCAAAAACAGCTCGCGGAAGGCCTGTGGGGTCAATGGAATAGGAAAATCACCATCGCCTGAGCCACCACCACACGTAAAAGCATGACCAAGGGATAAACGGTGGCGTAAGAAACCGAGGGTGCTTCAGAACTGGTCATGGAAGTGGCAAAGGCCAACGCCGGCGGATCGGTCATGCTCCCCGCGAGTAAGCCACATAGTGACAGGTAGTTAAGCTTGTAGAATATCCGGGCAAACAACGCCACCAGGAGCAGCGGAACCAAGGTGATGGCCGCACCATAAACAACCCACTGCAAACCGGGCCCGGCCGTCAGGGTTTCCACGAATTTATTGCCCGACTGCAGACCAACGCAGGACAGGAAGAGCACGATGCCAATTTCACGCAGGATGAAGTTGGCGCTGATCGGCATATGCCAGACCAGCGGACCGATATTGCCCAGTCGGCTGAGAAGAATGGCCACGACCAGCGGGCCACCGGCCAAACCCAGTTTGACTGGTGCCGGCACTCCCGGCAGCGAAACCGGCCAACTGCCCAGGATCACGCCCAGGGCGATCCCGACGAAGATCGGAATGATCTGGGGGTAGTTGAGCTTCTTGGGCGAATCGCCCAGCTCATTGGCCACCGCTCGGATGGCACTGTCCTCCCCCACCGCCAGGAGGTTATCGCCAAACTGCAGTTTCACATCGTGGGTGGGAGGCAGTTCGATCTCGGCTCGACTGATGCGTGTAATCCGAACGTTGAACCGCGTGCCGATGGCCAGTTCCTGAATGGTTCTGCCCAAGGCGGCGCTCTTGGTGACCACGATTCGCCGGGTGGTGATCTTGCTGGGAATGGAACGCACATCGACGCGGCTCTCGGTGCCCACAATCACCTTGAGCTGTTCAAGCCTCTCGCGAAGACCCACCGCCAGCAGAACATCGCCGACATGCAACACCGTATTGGCATTGCCGACCACAGCCTGGCCATTCTTCATTACACGCGAAACCACAACGCCTGAATCGGCCAGCGTGGGCACCCGTTCCAGGGGCAAGCCATCGAGGTTGGGATTCTGAACTTCCAGATTGATGGTGGAAAGCTTGGGGGGCTTGCCATCCATCTGGGCGATCATCTCGGCTTCCTTCTGCGGACTGATCCGGAAAACGCCTCGGATCACGAACATGGTGATGATGATGCCGATGACGCCGAACGGATACGCAACCGCATAGCCGAGAACCGGCAGGGAAAGGACCTTGGGATCGGCGTTGGAAGCATCCTTCAAGGCCTGTTGTGCCGCCGCCAAGCTGGGCGTGTTCGTCGTGGCACCGGAGAAAAGGCCGACAGCAGCCGGCAAGCTGCCGCGGTCCATGAAGCTGTAGTAAATGACCAGCGTGGTCACCGCGCCCAGCAGCACAATGCCCGCAGCCATGAGGTTCAGCGGCAATCCCTGCTTGCGCAAGGAGGCAAAGAAGCCCGGCCCCACCTGCATACCAATGCTGTAGACAAACAGAATCAATCCGAACTCGCGGACGAACTCCAGCACGGACGGTTCGATAGCGAACTTGAAATGCCCCAACGCCAAACCGGCAAACAACACGCCCGCAACGCCCAGATTAATACTGAACAGCCGCAGACTCCCCAAAGCCAGCCCCCCGGCAACCGCCAGCGACAGAATCAATAGGGCATGGGCCGCGCTGTGGGGCTCTTGAAACAACTGAACAAGCCACGACATACACACAACTCCTTAGAGACAGTCGGTAACCGGACTTACCAACCAGCCTGTCCGGGAAACCAAGGGCGGAGATTGTGTGGTCTTGGTCGGCAGTTAGCAACCCATCCGACATCGCAGTGCGCAATTTTTCTCAGCATGCATTCGAGTTTGTAGCGCACTCATTGAGACAAACGGCGAGGCATATTCCGGGGCATTGGTTACTTGGCTACGTTCCGTTTCCGCCGCCCCTTGCTCTTGGGCTGCCAGATGGGTTGGGCGCCGTCTGGGGCGGCTGGACTTGCCGACCCATCGCCGGAAATCATCGGGGCGCCCTTAAGCTCTTGGATTTTGTCACGCAACTGGGCGGCTCGCTCGAACTCCAAGGATCGCGCCGCCTCCAGCATTTCCTCCTCCAAGAGCCGGATCAGTTCGCCGCGATCGACTTCGTCCTCGCCGGCATGGATCGCCTCTTGGACGGCGTGGCGTGCTTTCACTTCGGCCTCGAGGGTGTTGCGAATCGCCTTCTGAATCGTCTTCGGCGTGATGCCGTGCTCCTGGTTGAACTTCAACTGCAGCACCCGGCGACGAGCCGTCTCATCAATTGCCTTCTGCATCGCCGGGGTGATCCCATCGGCATACAGGAACACCGTGGCGTTCACGTTACGCGCGGCACGCCCGATCATCTGGATGATCGACGTCTCGCTGCGAAGGAACCCGGCCTTGTCTGCATCGAGGATGGCCACCATGGAGACTTCCGGCAGGTCCAATCCTTCGCGAAGCAGGTTCACGCCCACCAGCACATCGAAATCGCCTTGGCGAAGGTCCTTGAGGATCTCGACGCGTTCGAGCGTTTCGATTTCGCTGTGCAGATAACGGCCTTTAATGCCGGCTTCCTGGATATAAGCACTCAGATCCTCGGCCAGGCGTTTGGTAAGAGTCGTGACCAGCGAACGTTCGCCTTTCTCCACTCGCTTCTTGATCTCGGCCAGAAGATGCGGCACCTGGCCCTGCGCCGGTTGCACGAAGATTTCCGGATCAACCAGGCCCGTCGGCCGGATGATTTGCTCAACCACTTCGCCGCCCGTCTTCTCCAGTTCATACTTCCCTGGCGTAGCCGAGACGAAGACGACCTGGCTGACCATCTTCTCGAATTCTTCGAAACGAAGCGGCCGATTATCCAACGCGCTGGGCAGACGGAAACCATGCTCGACCAGAACCTCTTTACGCTGGCGATCGCCGTTATACATCGCCCGCAATTGGGGCAGCGTCACGTGCGATTCGTCGATGATCAGCAGGAAATCCTTGGGGAAATAATCAATCAGCGTATAAGGTTTTTCGCCAGGCTTGCGGCCATCCAGATGCCGCGAATAGTTCTCAATGCCCGAGCAGTAGCCTACCTCGAGGATCATTTCCAAGTCGTATTTGGTGCGGGCCAGCAACCGCTGAGCTTCCAGCAGCTTGCCCTGCCCGCGAAGCTGCATCACTCGTTGATCGAGTTCCTCGCGGATGGATTGCACCGCCTTGGCAACGTGATCCTCCGGCATGACATAGTGGACGGCCGGGTAGATAAAGAGCTGCTGCTCTTCCTTCAGCAGTTCGCCGGTGAGCGGGTTGATCGCCTGCAGCGCCGTGATCTCATCGCCAAAGAACTCAATGCGGTAGGCAAATTCCTCGTAGGCGGGATGCAGTTCGACAACATCGCCACGCACACGGAAGGTGCCGCGCTTGAAGTCGATGTCGTTGCGGGCGTACTGCAGGTCGATGAATTTGCGCAGCATCGCATCTCGCTCGATCTCCTGCGAAACGCTCAGCGGCAACACGCTGCTATTGTATGCCTCGGGCGAACCCAGGCCAAAGATGCAGCTCACCGACGCCACCAGCAGCACATCGCGACGACTGACGAGATTGCTCGTGGCCGCCAGCCTCAGCCGATCCAAGTCACTGTTTCGGCTGGCATCTTTCTCGATGTAGATGTCCCGCTGGGGAATGTACGCCTCGGGCTGGTAGTAGTCGTAATAGCTGACGAAGTACCCGACGGCGTTGTTGGGGAACAGCTCCTTGAATTCCTCGTAGAGCTGGGCCGCCAAGGTCTTGTTGTGGCTGATGACCAGTGTCGGCCGATTCACCCGGGCAATGGTATTGGCCATGGTGAACGTCTTGCCCGACCCGGTCACACCCATGAGCACCTGGGCCGGCTTATTTGCGAGAATGCCCTGCGAGATTTGCTCGATGGCCTGGGGCTGATCCCCTTGAGGCTTAAACGAACTAACGACTTCGAAACGATCCATTAGGGAATTGTACGCCAAGGGCGGGTCGCAGGTCGATCCTGTGGAGGAAACACCAGGTAGGGATCCAGCGTACGCAGCGTCGCTTGGCCAATCCCTTTCACGCGAAGCAGATCCTCCAGCTTCGTATACGGTACCTGGCCCGGATGCGCGGCCAGGAACGAGTTACGTTCTTCGATAATCCGCTGAGCCAGCGACTTGCCCACCCGCGGCAATGATGCCAAGGTCGCCCAATCTGCGGTATTGGGGTCCACGCCATCCACCACTTCCCCCGCCCGCAGCCCCTGTTCCGGTTGCGGATCACCCACATAAGCAGAATTCCCCCAATATCGAACCATCAGCGCAAACAACAAAGCTCCGATGACAACTGTTAACGCCGCACGCTGTTTCGCCGTCCAGAGCATCCACCCGCCCGCCCATTCGTCATTGGGTATTCGGATTTGATTCGGAACTCGGCCTTCGGATTTCGGGATTCACCCGGCACCCGTCCATGCAACCAACCACTGCAAAGAACCAAGGATAATTCCTAGAATCGGCCTTTCTGCCACTGCTGGAACTTGTCGCGCATCTGCTGCAGTCGCTCATAGGCTGGCTTGGGCTGGAACATGTCGTTCATGAGTCCGCCACCCGGCACCGACTGATTGATGTCCACCAGATTGGCCCAGGCAACGCTTTCCACAAACGGCTTGCTCAAAGCGATGTGATACACCGCCTCCATCCAATCGGCCTGAAGCAGTGGATCCCAAGGCCGGCGCCAACGTCCCGCCGAATTCGGATCCAGCCGCCCTTCCGAGCTATCTGCCTGATCCGGCGTCGATCGCCCCGGCACGCAGCAGGCGGTGACGAACACCGGC